>CANRHY010000020.1 GCA_947630515.1 uncultured Bacilli bacterium | reverse complement strand
TAACAGCGTTACAACCGCCTCCACCTACACCTATAACTTTAATTTTTGCTATTTGTAACATTTCTAATGGGGTTTCTTGCATATTATCACTCCTTAATTATCGAAAAAGTAACTAAATACTTTCCCTAGTAAATTATTTTTATCTATTTTCTTTTTGCTTGTAAACATATTTTCTTCTGCTTCTTCATCTATAGTAGATGCTAATTTATCTCTAAATTTTAATTTTTCGTAATATAATTTAATTACGCCCAATGCACTACTGTATCTATTATTTCTAACTCCTAAATCTTTAACTCTTGTTACTTGCATATTTTTTCCAAATATTTCTTTAAATACTTTGTCAAAATCTTCTACTTCAGTAGTACCTCCAGTTACTATTATATAACTTAATTCCTTTTTTGTTAAGAGGTTTATTTGTTTTTTTGATAAATCTAGTATTTCTCTTAATCTTGAGTAAACTATTTCACTTACCTCATATTGATTTATTTTAATATGTTCGTTATTTTTTGTCAAGCATTCAATTATTTCATTTATGCTAGCACTGTTTTTATGGGCTAAAGCAAAGTGTTCTTTTAGTTTCTTACTATCTTCTAGTGATAAGTCATAAATATAACTTATGTCTCTATCTATGTTTTTCCCACCTATTTCTAAAGTTTCACTACTTACTAATATATCTTTATTTATTATGCTTACTTCAGTTTTGTCTGAACCTATGTTTATTACTGCACCTAAACTATTTTTGTAATCATTACGTCTAAATTCATAATAATCAGCATATCCTCCAAATGATAAATCTACTACTTTTATTCCAAGAGACTCTAATATATTCATAAGTACATATATGTTTTTCTTTGGAATTGTTCCAAGTACAGTGTTTACTGTTAGTTTATGGGCTTTCATTTCTTTAGGGTCTGATACTATTTCACGCTCATCTATTATAAATTCTGTTGGAGTTACACTTACTAATTCTAAATTAGGTTTAACCCTATTATATACACTTGCTTGAAGTGCTCTTGTTATATCTACTCCTTTTATAATTTTTTCTTCATTTGTAAGGGTTGTGTAGCCTTCACCTTCAATAAAGTCTGCATAGTATGATGGTACGATTAAAACTAATTTATCTATTTTTATTCCTATTACGTCTTCTGTTCTTTTTACTGCTTCTTTTATACTTTCTGTAAGTAAGTCTTTATCTGTTACTAATCCTTTTTTTATTCCTCTAGATTTTACTTCTGAACAGGCCAAAACAAATAATTTGTTTCTATAGATTTCACCTACTAATACTTTTATACTATTTGAGCCAACATCTAAACTGGTTATTATTTGTTTCATTAGTGCCTCCTATTTATAAACTAATTATAACAAATTCTTTTTTATTTTTAAAGTATAAACTTAATTTTATAAAGGTAAAGAAAAAAGATATCTTATTTTTCTAAGATATCTATAAATAAAGGCACTATTTGTTTTTTTCTACTAACTACATTTTTTAGGAATGTTCCATTTGTAAGTTTGCTGTTATTTAAAGCAATTCTTGCTAAGGTTATTGTATCTTTATCTGTTAGTATGTAACTACCACTCTGAATTATGTCTGTTATTAAGAATATAAAGTGGTCTGTTTTTAAATCTTGTTTCTTCTCTTCTATTTCGTTTAAGTATTCTTCTTTTTTATTAAGTATTTCTTCATAATCCATTGTGAATACTTGACTTACTGTAAACGAAGTGTCGCCAGATGTAAATGTTTTTAGGTCTCTACCTATAATTTCTTTAATAGTTCCTTCTAATACTGTGCCTTTTCTAAACATTTCTTTAGAGTATTTTTCTAAATTTAGTTTACATATTTTGTTAAGCTCATTTACAACTTTCTTGTCAATTTCTGTTGTAGTTGGGCTTTTAAACATTAATGTATCTGATATTATTCCTGAAAGCATTAGTCCAGCGATTTGTTTAGTTATTTTTACACCATTTTCTTTATATATGAAGTATATTATAGTGTTAGTGCTTCCTACTATCATGTTCCTAAAATTAATTGGACTAGATGTGCTTATTTTTCCAATTTTGTGGTGGTCAACTATTTCTGTTATTTTTGCTTCTTCTAAACCATGGGCACTTTGTTCTGATTCGTTATGGTCTACTAATACTACTTGTTTTTTCTTAAGTTTATTTATTTCTGATTTTCTAAGTAAACCTTTACATATACCATTTTTATCTAAGACTGGATAGTTATCTATTTTTATGTTTCTACTCCATTCTTCAAAATCTGTGTAATAATCATTTTCGTGTATTATGTATGGCTCTTTTTCATTAAGTATTTTGCTTATATAATTACTATACATTATTATTCTTGAAGTTTCAAATGTGTTTAAAGGTGTACTTATTATGTTTACTTTATTTTTTCTAGCTAAGTCTATGTGTTCTTTTTTTACTTTAGAGTTACCTACTACTATTATAAGTTTTACTTTATTTCTTATAGCTAAATCTATTATGTAGTGTCTGTCTCCTACAATTAAGCATGAATTTTCGTCAAGTACAACTTTATTTTCAAATGTAGAATGGGCAAATGCGACTGCTTTTAAAGTCCCTTTTATTTCTTTTGTAGCTTTTACTATAGTTTTTCCGTTTAATGTGTTTAGTATGTTTTCATAGCTTGTATCTAATGTGTTATCTTCAAGTTTTAGTAATTTGTTTAGTATGTCTTTTGCTGTTATTAAGTTTACTAATTTTTTATCTTCATCTACTATCGGAACACCTGTAGTAGATTCTTTTAGCATGTAGTTATATACTTCTTGTACTGAATCATGAACACCCATGTATAAACCTTTTCTATAGTTTATGTCTTTTATTTTTAATTTTACGTCATTTAAGTATTTAGGAGGTTTTACTTTAAAATAGTTAAGTATAAATTCTGTTTCTTTATTTATGTCTCCTAATACTCTTTCTTCTGCATTTATACCCAAATGTCTTTTTAAATTTGCTAAAGTTATCGCAGCACATACTGAATCTGAATCTGGATTCATGTGTCCAAAAACATATAATTTTTCCATAATTTCACTTCCTTATTTTTCCCCTTTAATAATATAATAATAACACAAAGAAAAAAAGAACACAAGAACTCAAGTGTGTATCTTTATTTTGGTGATGTTAACTTAAAAAATTTAAGAGAAAGAAATGCATTAATAAATGCATTAAGATTTAAGTTTAATTTTACACTATTTTAGTGTTCTTTTTTTGAGAAGTCTATCTAACTTCCATATTAATTATACATAATATTTTCATATATTTCAATTACTATTTTATTATTTTTTTATTCAAAAAATTTATTTATAGGAACTCTTAGTACTTCACTTATTTTGTATAGGTTGTATATACTGATACCCTGGCTTAAATTGTTACTTTCTAACCCACCTATAAGTGAAGTACTAACACCAATACGCTTGGCTAAATCTTTTTGTGTCATATTACCTTTATCTATATTATATAATAACCTATATCTTTTTATATTATTTCCTACTCTTTTATTTATCATTTTCTCTGTCATATTATCACCTTAGTTATTAGCTTGAGCACATTCGTCACTTATTGGTTGAACTACGAATGGGTCGTCTTTATCCCCAGTAACCTCACCACTTGCGTTGGACAATGTTACGCAGGATTTTAGGGAGATGACTGGACGCACGGCGCTACTCACGTAGGCATGGTCTCGGCCCAAGTAGCCCGGTTGGGGTGACCCGAACACGGAAAACACTGCCGCGTTGCCGCCGTCGAAGTCACTCGGACTCATCGTCCACCAGTAATAAGTTTCGGTTATACTATTACCGTCAGCGTTTGTATAATAATATGCATATGGTGATGGTAAATCAGTACCAAATTTTCCTCCTGCATATACTATTTCGTCTGCTGTAATTAGTCCTACTGGATTTGTTAGTTTAGCCTTATCATTCATTCCGCTGAATTTATCTTCTTTAGCTTGTGTACTTTCTATTAATTCCCCAGTATACTTTACCCCACATTTGAAGCTTGGTCTTTTATTATTTATTAGTCTATCATATGCTGCATAGTACATCGAACCGCTTGATCGATAACTTGAAGTTCCCCTATCATTACAATATACCGCAGTTTTACTTATATAATCTGAATATTCATGATTTGTAGAATTTTTTTGTCCTGCATTATCGTCATAATGACCCTTTATATTTGAATTATACCAACCATTTAGCGTTACATCACTTCCTTTATCTTTTTGGTCACTATCATAACCCAATATTGTTGAGTTAGTACTATTTTTTCTATTATTACTTAGAGATCCCGTACCCCCATATTTAAATCCTACATAAATTGTATTCCTAGATGTTTCATTAAACTTTTTTAAATTTGAGATGTATCCTTCAGTAGTTTTACCTTTAGCACTCGCCGAACCTGCATAAAGTAACCTTAAACTTCCATCTTCATTTGTTCTTATTATTCTCCAATAATAATTTGCAAATGATACCCAGTTATTTGTTACTGCTCCACTATAATAATATACTTTGTCCATTAATTTATCTGCACCTGTTATATTACTCTCTATGAAGTTTCCATCTTCATAATATGCACTTGCTGTTGTATTTGTATTACTAAAACTACTTCTTTGAGTGCCTATTGTTTCCGGAAATTGTTCTTTCATTTTATTATAAAAATCTGCTACTAATATTCCTGCTTGTTGCAATTCTACTGTACATGTCATATCTTTATTCACATTATTAATTATTAAACTCCCATCTGTTAATGTTGTTGGACAACCCTCTCCTGTTATAGAAGCCCCATCTAATTTATAACCATTACTTGGTGTTATTTTAAATGTTAAGTTATTATTTTCTTCTACTGGTTTTGTTTTATTATCTACTGTTCCATTACTTATATTTACTGTTACTTCATAGCCTTTATCTGTTACTGCTTTATATGACGCTGATGGTGTTACAGTAGAATTTGCTAAATATCCTCCACTTACATTAAATTCTACTGTTACTTCACTATTAGTTTCTATTACTACTTTTATTTCTTTTGTATGTGAACCATTTTCATATTTATTTACTTCCCCTGTTGGATTAGCAGGTGTGCTATTTAAATAATATACTTTTGCATTAGGGTTTCCACTTGTTATTCTATACTCTAAACTGTACTTACTATCTATTCCATTTAGTGAAGTTATTTTTATAGTTACTACTTTTGTTTCATTTGTTGTTACTGTTGTTATATTTTGTTTATCTATTTGTATTCCATATATTAAATTACTTACAAGTAATTCACTTGCTTTATATTCATTAGTATTTACTACAAATATTGCATAACTTGTACTTAGTATTATAGTTAAAAGTATACTTGTTAATATTATTAAATTTCTTTTTTTCATTTACCTTCTCCTTTTCTTTTCACACTAAAAAACACATAGAAAATATTCCTATGTGAATACACTGAAAAAGATAAGGTTATTTGCTTTTAATAACCCCCCCCAATTTTTTTATGACTGAAATTGAAAGAGATTATCTTTTTCATATTGTTTCTCCTTTTATTATTTACAATTACATTTTATTATTTTTTGTTATCATTGTCAATTATATTTTGTTCTTTTTAGTGATATTTTATACAAAAATTAAAAATTGGTATACAAAAATTAAATTTTCGTATATATTAAAAAAATTTCCCTAGAATATGGGGAAATTTATATTGACTTATGTATTTTATAGTGCTATATTAAGTGTTATTTACGGAGATTGAAAGGAGTGAATTAATGAAAATCGAGACTGAAGAAAACGATAAAAAGGAAGCCACTAGCGATAACGTCTCATCTAAACCAAGTACTGAAACATTATCTGATAAAAGAATTGATTATGCTTGTAAAAATTTTAAAAAAATAAATAAAAGCGGAAATGAAAAATTTACCAAATTAGATAAATGGTTAAAGAAAGAGTCAAATATTTTTCAAAAAGAACTTATTTATACACCAAAACAATTTATGAAATACAAGAAGGGTACAATTGTAAAAGTTGATTTTGGCATTAATATTGGTTGTGAATTATCACATACACATTTTGCAATAGTTATGGATAATGAAGATAATTGTTATAAAGAGACTATCTCTGTTATTCCTTTAACATCTAAACCTGGTGATTATAAAATTGATTTAGGTTTTCTTTTATTCGATGCATTTATTGATAAAATGAATATGGAACTTGAAAATGCTGATAGCGATGTGGATATAGACGAAATAAAAAAATTAATTATTGAATATTCAAAATATAAAAAATTAACTTTTGCTAATGTTTCACAGTTTAGATGTATAAGCAAAAATAGAATACTATATCCATTAAATAAACATGATTTAGTGGGGAAAACTAGAGTTGCTAAAAATATCACCGATAAATTAACCAGTGGATTAATTGATTTATATTTTTGATAATTATTAAATTCAAAAATAAATAAATTAGTATATAAAAACTTATTAAAAAAATTTGACAAGTGAATATAATATTGGTATAATATTAATGAAATTTAGCCAGTTAGGCATGAATTTCTTGATTTAGAGCTTAAGGCTCATGATAAGGCGCTTATTAGTGCTTTTTTATTTGTGTTAATTTAAGTTTTTTTACTTCTTCATTTATTTCTTCTTTGTTTTGTATTAGATTTAGAAAATCAATAAAGTCTTGTACACTATTTAAAACTATATCATTTTGTCTTATTACTTTATATACTTCTATTTGTTTTGCTTTTTTGTTTATACTATATAATACTCTGTCTGTTGGGTTTACTATATCATTTTTAAAGTCTTTTCTTTGTCTTACTTTATATCCTGTAATAAGACCAAATAAATCTAAATATATACTATACTTACCTATATATATTCTAGTTAAACATTTACTTTTTATTTCTCTTTCACTATTTATTTTTGTAATTTGCCATAATTCTATAAATTTTAGATTTCTAAATAAGTTATAATCTATAAATTCATTTAATATTCTTCTTTCATATGTATTATCTTTTTTGTGAAAAATTAATTCATAATATTTTATCATTCTATTCTCCTTATAATTTATAATATCATATTATTTTATTTTTGTATATAAAGAAAAAGCCCTTTTTTAGGACTATTTATTGATCTTTATTATTTTCTCTATCAAAGTGTTCTTGTAATTTACCACCTTTCATTCGTACGTACTTCTGTATTAAATTTCTATAGTTAATTACAAAACCTTCAACATTTCTATTAACTTTTTTACAATATTTTTCGTATATGCTATCTAAATGTTCTTTATTAGGTAATACATTTAATTCTGTTACTTCTGGTACTATTCCTATAAATGGCGGAATTGTAAGACTTTCAAATACATATTTAAATAAGCTATGGTCATATTTTATGTTATATAAATTAAAGTCTTTATCAATATTTGCTTTTGCAAACATATAAATTCTTTTATCAAATTCGTCTACTGTGTATTTTAGTGTACCCATTCCTAACCATTCACCACACATAACACTACCTTCATGTATATCATTTAAAGCTTCTTTATTTGTACTAATCCATTCGTATAAACCTTTATAAAGAATATCTTTAATGTTATCTATTTCATCTAGTGAAAATATGCTTTTTCTTTGTGCAATGTAAATAATACCATCTTTTTTAAATATACACATATTACTACCATCTAATTTTTCTGTTACATATACTTTTTCCATATCACATTTTAATCTTTCTGTTTTTGGATATATTTCTTTTTTTATCATTTAATTCACTCCTTCCTTAGACACACATAAAACAAGTAAAACAGGTATGTGTTTTAGTATATCTTTATTATTTATAATATTAAAAGTTTTTTAATAGATTCCTAAAAGATAGGACTTTTTCTTTTTAAATCTCCCATGAACTTTATATTACTACAAATACCTGAGTTTTGCAATTATAATTTAAAAAAAATCGGGATAACCCGACTTTTAGAAATTATTACCACAGCAGTCACTTATGTTACATACTTCATTTTCTTCACAGCAAGTATAGCATGGACTGTAAGTATGTTTATATATGTGGTGATTTACTATTCTTGTGTTTACTGGACAAATGTGAGGTACTTCATGAACAAATTCTCTATGAATTACTCTTTCTTTTGGACATTCATATACTGGAGGCATCATCATACCACAAGTACTTGGCATAGAAGTATATGAGCCTTCATACATTTTAGAAGTTTTTGTTTCAACTTCTTTATTTGTTTCTACCTCATAACCAGAATACATACCATTTTGATTATACATAGTTTCACTCCTTTTCAGTTATATATTATGAAAGAAAGTGATATTTTGTATAGGCTTTTTAGAATGGAAATTTCATATTACCATTTGTTAAGTTTTTCATCATTATTTTCATTTGTTCAAATTGGTTTAGTAATCTATTTACTTCTTCTACTTTAGTACCACTACCTGTAGCTATACGTTGTTTTCTAGAAGCTTTTAAAATTTCTGGGTGTCTTCTTTCATATGGAGTCATAGAAAGTATTATTGCTTCTGTTCTTGCCATTATTTTTGGATCTATTTCTATATTATTAAGTCCCATTTTTTTAGCGCCTGGTAGTAGTTTTATTAGGTTTTCAAGAGGGCCTAATTTTTTTATTTGTTTCATTTGTTTTAAGAAGTCCTCTAAATCAAATGAACCTTTTTTCATTTTTTTGGCTGCTTCTTTAGCTTCTTCTTCATTTATTACTTCACTTGCTTTTTCTGCGACTCTTACTATGTCTCCCATGCCTAGTATTCTATCAGCTATTCTAGTTGGTACAAATTCACTTAAGCCATCTAGTTTTTCTGAGTCACCTATTAGTTTTATTGGGATATTTGTTAAGTGTCTTAAAGATAAGGCTACACCACCTTTAGTGTCTCCGTCCATTTTTGTAAGTATACAACCAGTAAGTGTTAATTTTTCGTTAAATCCTGTTATTACATTAACGCCATCTTGACCCATCATAGCATCTATTACTAGAAGTGTTTCGTCTGGGTGAACAGACTCGCTTATGTTTTGTAGTTCTTCCATAAGGGTTTCATCTATTTGTAGACGTCCGGCTGTGTCTATTAAAACATAGTCAAATCCATTATTTTTAGCGTATTCTACACCACGTTTTGCTATTTCTACAGCGTTTCCTTTTCCTTCTTCATATACTTCTATGTTTAAGCTTTTTCCAAGTGATACTAATTGGTCAATCGCAGCTGGTCTATATACGTCACACGCGATAAAAAGAGGACGTTTATTATATTTTTTTCTTACATAGTTACCTAACTTTCCTACTGTTGTTGTTTTACCACTACCTTGAAGTCCACTCATTAAAACTATAGTTATTCCATTTTTAATTATTAAAGGGGAAGACTCACTTCCTAGTAAGTTTATTAGTTCATTTCTTATAATGCTTGCAAAAACTTCACCAGGCTTTAAGCTTTTTTTGACTTCTTCACCTAGTGCTTTTTCTTTTACACTGTTAACAAACTCACCTACTATTTTATAGTTTACGTCTGCTTCAAGTAAAGCAAGTCTTATTTCTCTAGTCATTTCACTTATATTTTCTTCAGTGATTGTCCCATATCCTTTTACTTTTGATATTATATTATCTAGTTTATCTGTTAAAAAATCAAACATATTTTACACCTCGTATACATAATTATATCATAAAAACTGGAATTTTTTCATTAATTATATTATAATAGTTTTGTATTTTCTCAAAAAGGAGGGTTTTGTATGGGAAAAGTAGATAAAGATATTAAAATTTGGGAGCCACAAAGTAAAGAATCAACTGTTGTAGAGGGGGCTAAGTTATTTAAATTATATTCAATTATAAGTGATATTGACCTTTTAAGAGAATTTAGAAAAAGTTATATTGAAACTTTAAAAGCAGATGGAAATGTTTTTTATAAAATTATTTCTACTCATCATAAGTGGTTTTATTATGATAAAGGTATTTATGACTTTGAAAAAATGTTAAAGGATAGATATTATGAATTTGCCACTGTACCAATTAAACCAATTGATGAAGACAAATATACTGATGAATTTATTAGTGGAGAATGGTTTGAAAGAGATAGTTTCAAGGCTGTTAGAATTAATGGACATAATGAATTTTATTATGTTATTTCTGGTTTTGATATTTCTAAGTATGGTAAAAACTGGATTGTATATCCTACAATTAAAGTAAGTGAAGAGATATATAATTTAGCTAAGATACAATTTAGAGATTTTAAGGCTGTTACTATTGATGATT
Organism: uncultured Bacilli bacterium; assembly: GCA_947630515.1. Lineage (GTDB taxonomy): Bacteria > Bacillota_I > Bacilli_A > RF39 > UBA660 > MGBC139354. The sequence continues at coordinate 1,327 of CANRHY010000020.1, read as the reverse complement.
TAAGTCCTTATAAAAAATATTTTAGGGTAGAAAATGAACCTAATATGATATTAGATGAGGGAAGACTTGAAGATTTATTAATAAGTGGGGCTATTTCTAGAGGAGAATATAAAGATACTCTTTTAGGTTTTGATAGAGAAGCTAAGTTAGTAAAAACTTTAATGTAAAATAAAAGTTGGGATTTCCAACTTTTATTTTTTGCTTTCTAATTCATTTATTTTGTCATATAAGCTTTTTACTTTAAGTATTTTTTCATATTCTTTTAGTTTGTTTTCTACTTCCTTTATTGTTCTTCCAACTATTGTTTTACTAACAGACAAGTTTTCACTTATTTCACTTAGAGATAAGTCTTCATAGTAATAGTTTTCAAAATATAATTTTTGTTTATCAGTGAGTAATTCTTTATATATATCATATAAAGCTATTAATTCAACTCTTTCTTTCATTTAATCATATCCTTATATAGATAAAAAGCTATTAGTGTTTTAGGGTCTGTTACTATACGTTTTTTTATTAGCTCTTCTATTTCTTCTAATGTGTAAAAATGTACTTCATCTACTTCATCTGTTTCTTTTGGTTTAGTGTCTTTTGTTTTTACTAATATTTTAAATATGTGCATTTCTCCATCAGACATGTTTTCTATTATGTTATATGTAATTATTGGTTCATCACTTATTTCTATTATGTCTTCTTTAGTTATACCACACTCTTCTTCTAATTCTTCTATTATTATTTCTTTTATAGATACTTTTTTATCTATAGTACCAGCTGGTATTTCTAATGTGTATTTACCAAGTATTGGTCTATATTGTTTTACTAAGGCAATACTTCCTTCTTCATTTATTACTAACCCGGCAGAAGCTCCACGAAGGGCAACTTTGTTAAATTTTTCTATACTTCCATCTTCTTTTATTTGTTCACAGTCATATATTTTAACGTATCCGTCATATATTAGTTTTTCCATTATTTCCACTCCTTAAATAATCCATATATATATGCTTCTATATCAAATGGTATCATATCTTCTTTTTTTTCTCCAAGACCTACAAATTTTACAGGTAAATCTACTTCTTCTTTTATGGCAAGGACTATTCCACCTTTTGCAGTTCCATCTAGTTTTGTTAAAATTATTCCTGTTACAGGCGTTATTTCTTTAAAACTTTTAGCCTGGCTTATTCCATTTTGACCAGTTGATGCGTCTATTACTAAAAGTGTTTCGTCTGGGTTATGTCCTAAATGTTTTTCTATTACTTTGTTTATTTTCTCTAATTCTTTCATTAAGTTTAGTTTGTTTTGTAAACGACCAGCTGTGTCTATTAATGCTACT
>CANRHY010000019.1 GCA_947630515.1 uncultured Bacilli bacterium | reverse complement strand
AACTACTCGGGCATGATGGTTCTGTGGTAGGCGGGTATGTTGGGCTTAAAATATACCCTAGTGCATTAAGTAAAATAAAAATGCCTAGAATGATTATTGGTATTACAGGCTCTTCTGGAAAAGGAAGTACTACCGAGTTAGTTGCTAAAATACTAGAAGAAAATAACTTAAGTGTAGTTTATAATAAAAACGGAAGTAACGTATATAATGCAATAGCTTCTCTAATTTTAAATAACACTTCTCTTTCTGGAGTAATAAATAAAGATGTCTTACTTATGGAACTTGATGAAAGATATTTAGAAAGTACTCTTAAAAACTTTACACTAACGCATTTAGTAATAACAAACATAACAAGAGACCAGCCACCAAGAAATGCACACCCTGAGTTTATAAAAGAAGTAATAGAGAAGTCCCTTAACAATAAAACACATTTAATAATAAATATAGATGATCCATTAATTCATGCTTGCACTCTTAATCATAAGGGAAAAATTACTACTTATGGACTTGATAAAAATGATTATAGTATAAAATCAGAAATACATAACTTAGATGCATCATACTGCCCATTATGTAAAACTAAACTTAAATACAAATTCTATCACTATGGTCACATTGGTTCATATTACTGCCCTAAGTGTGAATTTAAAAGAACTAAACCAGACTACCTTGCCCATAACTTAAATATTGAAGGCGGCATAATTTACATAAACAAAACCAAAGTACACATGCCATCAAACTTCTTATATTCTGCTTACTTTGTAACTGCTGCCTATGCTTTATGTAGTGTATTAAATTTATCTAGTGAAAGCATTACAAAAGTAACAAATGACCCTAAATTTATACCTAAAAGACTTAATATATATAACTTTCATAATAGATCATGGCAAATGCTAGCAAGTAAAAATGAAAACAACCTAAGCTATAAACAATCACTTGACTTTATAATACATGAAAAAGGAAAAAAGACAGTTATATTAGGTTTTGATAACTCAAGTAGGCGCTACAAAGAGAATGACATAAGTTGGATATGGGACATTGACTTTGAAGAATTAAATGACAGGCAAATAGATAAAATAATATTAGTAGGAAGATTTAAATATGATATGCTAACAAGACTAGAATACACTAATATAAGGAAAAATAAAATAATTTTAATTAATGACTTAAACACTGAACTTATACCTACTCTACTTAAAAAAACAAAAGGAAATATTTATAGTTGTGTATGTTTTGATAAAGAAATTGAATTAAAAGCTTTACTTAGAAAAGAGGGTATCGAAAATGAAAAAAATTAAAATAGCCCATTTATATTATGATTTAATGAATTTATATGGAGAAAATGGAAATGTAAGAGCATTAAAAAAATACTTTGAAAGACAAGACGTAAATGTGGAAGTACACTTTCTTACAATAAATGATAAAATAGATTTTAATAAATATGATATATATTATATGGGTATGGGTACAGAAAATAGTCTTCTATTAGTACTTGAAGACATTTTAAAATATAAAAGTGATATCACTTCTTCAATAAATAAAGGACGTCACTTCTTAATGACAGGAAACAGTATGGAACTATTTGGTAGTTACATTATAGATAAGGAAGAAAATAAGCATGAAGCTTTAGATATATTTCCTTACTACACTATTTTAGAAGACTTTAGAATTGTTGGTAGTGTTACTTTAGAAAGTAAACTTATAAAAGAAAAGATAATAGGTTTTCAAAATAGGTGTGGTAGTATTTTTGGAATAGATAAACCACTTTTTAAAGTAATAGATGGAACTGGGTCTAATATAGAGTCAAAAAAAGAAGGATATACTTATAAAAACTTCTATGCTACATATTTATTAGGACCATTATTTATAAGAAATCCATACCTTACAAATTATATAATTAAGAGTGTAATGTCATTAAAAGATAAATCATATAAACTTAAAATTTATAATAAAACTACTGAAATAAAAGCATATAATACTTATTTGGAAAACTTTAAAATAGAAAACTAGGAAATGCATTCCTAGTTTTTTAAAGTCCAAGTTCACTTTTAATACTTTCGTCTCCTACTAAATAACCAGCATTGTTTCCATTAGTTATTTTAATAAGAGTATTGTCTTTAACTTTTAATTCACTTACTTTAGTTGCAAATGTATTATTTTCTTCACTTTTAATACTACTATTAAGTCCATCAGATAAATCTACTACATATACAGGTAAGCTATCCTCTTTTTCTTTATATTTACTAATTAAGCTATCTAAGTAAATATTATTTTTGTCACTAAAATCAGCAATTGCAACATAATATTCATTATCACTTCTATCAAATATAGTACCGGCATTTATATTTTCATAGCTTATAACTGCTTCTTGTACTTCTGGTTTTGTGTAATGCTCATTAAACCAGCCTAATTTTTGTGCTCCTACTGTTAGTAAGTATACTAGCCCGACTAATACTACAAGTACAATTATTATTATAATTAACCCCTTAATATCTAATTCACTTTCACTTTTTCTTTTCATAAATAATACCTCAAAAACATAATACCACAAATATTAAATTTAAACAACATAAAAAATAAAAAAAGAAAGATGTGAAACAAGATAAAGATAAGTTATATGTAAGGGTTAACCAATCTCTATATACGTAGTACAACTTTCACAATCTTTCACTTTAGTAAAAATATGTCGAATATTTGTTATTTTTACTAACAATTAAATTATATCAATTTATTTTGTTAGTGTCAATTACAATTTGCATTTTTCTTACATTTTTTGAAAAGTAATCGGAATACTTTCTATTATTTAAATTTTAATACTAATACTATTACCCCTAATAATGGTGCTAAAGCAATTAGAACATATGGAAGATAATTATTTGATTTACTCTTTCCTTCATAGCTAGAACTTTCTACATTATTATAGTCTTCATTAGTAGTTTCTTCTTTAGTTTCTTGTTTTATTTCTTTAGTTATATTATCTTCTTCAGTTACTTCTTCTTTTACATTTTGAGTATTTTCTTCACTACTAGACTCTCTATAGTTATAAGTAGGAATATATTCATAGCTAGTAGATACATTATTTTCATTACTTTCATTATTATCAGTATAATTATTTTCTTTAGAGTTCTCTTCTACTTCTTTTGTATTTTCTTTTTCATCACTATCATCTATTACTATTTCACGAAGCATATTATCTTTAATTACTGTTACATACATTTCATAGTATTCATGATTTTGGTCTCCTGCAAATATTATTTTTAGTTCTGTTTCTTCTTCTGTAATAGGTACATCTGCATTAGCCCAAGCCCAGCCTACTGGAAGAGATATTTCACTTATATTTTTTGTAGCAATAGAAACTTTTATTATTTTTTCTGGTAAAACTTCAGGTGTCTTTGCTTTTTTTATTTCATAAGGAATAGATACTTCACCAGAATATAGTCCAATACCTTTTATAGTTAATGTATATGTTCCTGAATTTATGTTGTTTTCATAATTTAATATTTGATAGTCTGTATCAAGAGTTAAAGCGTGACTCTTACTATCTAATACTTTTATGTTTGGCATTAGTGCGTTTCCACTATAAAATAAGTTTTCTTCATCTATTGATATATCAAATTCTTCAATGCTTACTGTTTCAATTTCACTAGAATATAAAGTAAATGTTATTACAAAATTCACTATATTATCGTCATGGTCTTTTATATCAAATGCTACGTGGTAAGTACCTATCATGTCAGTAGTACCGTCCCAATCTGTTAGTTCTTCATTTAATGTAATTTTTAAAGGTCTTTCATTTTCGTCATCTTCTACGTCACTTACTTTAAGTAAGTTTTTGAAGTAATCGTAATCTATTTTAGGACTATTTGTGATATCAAATTTTAATGGTTCGTCTGTTTTTAACTCAACTACTGGAAGAGAACCTTTTTCACGAGTTACAGCTACTGTTTTTTCTGTAACTTTATAGTTTTCTTTATCACTTTCATAATATACAGCTTCTGCATATACTTTTTCTCCGCCTATTAATTCTGTCATTAAGTCTTCTTCTTTCCAGAACCAACCATCTGGTAATACGTTATAAGCATATATTAAGTTTGTTACGTCACTTGGAACTGTCACTTCGTCAGCTGGTACAACTGGTGGATTTTGTGCTTTATCTATTTCAAAGTTATATTCTTTTTTACCAACATATGCACCTATTCCTTTTATAGATATTTTTGCAGTTCCTGCATTTATGTTATTAGAATAATTTACTGTGTAGTCTTCATTTAGTATTAATGAAGTGTCATCTTCATTTTTAACTGTTATATTTGGTTCGTGGTTATTACCATTATATACATATCCTTCTGTCATATATGATACTGTTAGGTTATCTATGTGTGTTCTTAATGTAGTGTTTTCAAAAATGTTAATCATTGCAGATGAAGCAAAACCTCCAACTGAATCTAGGGCTGTTAGTTTTATATATTTTGCTCTTACTGGTTCTTCTAATATGTATGTTTTAGTAGTTTTGTCAGAAGCCCATATTATGTTATCATCTACTGTAGTATAGTTTTGTCCATCTAAACTTACTTCTAGTTTTGTTTTTAAGAATATTCCATTTACTCCACTATCTTGTCTTGGAACATATTCTATTTTAGATAAGTCTATTGGGTCTTCATCAGTTACTTCAAGTTGTATCCATTTTTCTGTGTCACTTTTATTCCATAAATTGTGCCAGTATGTATAGATACTTCCGTCTATAGCTCTTTCTTTTGCTTCTGTTGTTTTGTTTTGTTCAGAAGAAGCAGTTACTTTTAGTCTAGAAGTGCTTACATATACTTTAGTTTTGTCTTCATTAGGGTCAGCTTCAAATGTTAAGTTTATGCTTTCACTTGGCAAATAATGAGCATGTGCGCCTTCTCTTACAGAGATAGTTTTTATACCACTTAAGTCTGGGGTTTCTTCACTAAATTTTACCCACGTGCCATCACTACTTTGCCACTCAGTAGTAGAAGTTACTCCTATTACTTTGTTTTCTAAATCATTTGCATATAAGTTTTTAGGTGCAGAACTTTCTTCAATATCTATTACTGATACACTATCACTTTCTAAAGTTTTATCATCATCTAATAATACATGAACTACTATATCATTTTGCGCGTTTATTTCATTTAATCTATCAGTTAAATCTGCTACACTTCCTTCTGTTACTTGAATCCAGTCTCCTGTTACTGTTTTAGTGCTCGCATCATATGAATAGTTTAGAGAATATTCAAAAGGTTTTGTTGTAGATAATACTATTTTATTAGCGTTTTCTCCATCAAATGAGAATTTTATGTTTTCTTCTTTAGTTCCTAATAAATTAGAAGCTACTTGTCTTACTGCTTGTCCATTTGGATAATCTTTACTATTATTTTGTACTTTAGATAGTGTTTCTAGTAAACTTCTAAATTTTTTATCTATTAAATATTTATCACCATCATTTAGTTTTTTTGTAATAAGTGCTAGTAAATCGTTTGCCGCAAGGGGATATTCTTTCAAGTTATTTATTATTTCAATACCTAGATTATAGTAATCTTTTGAGGTTAAGTTTTCGTCTTTTAAGTAATTTTCTATAAGACCAAGCCAACCATCTAAGTTAAAGTTTTGTATAGCATTTATGTTTTTAGAGTTTGTTAATTCATTAGGTGTACCTACTACTTTTCTATATATTTCTCTTTGTTTAGTTTTATTTTCTTCATATATATCCGCAATAAATGTGTATTCTAGTGATTTTACATAGTTTTTATAGTCATCTATTGCACTTTGGGCTAGTATTACATAGCTTCCATTAAAGTTTGAAGCATAGTAATTTGTTGTTGTTCCCCAGTTTAGTGGAAGTCTTTCACCTTTTTCAGTACCACTTGATTTTGCCCATCCACTTACATCATTTCCAATACCCCAAGTAGAAGTGAAAGAACCATCATCATTCTTCTTTTTAGTTTGAATTAAGTATGCAGCATGTGCAGGTTGTCTAGTAACAGCTGCAACTATACCATATGAGTTATTTAAGTTTTCTCCTGTTTTAGAGATAGCGCCACAAACTCCATCTTCTTCCCAGATTACCCATAGTCTAGGTTTAGTTGGAGTGTTACTATCTACTCCCCAAGTTTTAAGGTTATATTCTTCATTACAATTTCTTCCACGACTAAATCCTGTAGTAAATTTACTTTTTAAGTCTACTCCACAGTAGTCTGTATCTTCAGTGTAATAATTTTTATCAGTATATCTCCAGTCAAAGCTTCCATCATACCAAATATAAGTATATGGGTCCATTCCTTTTCTTCCTTCATATTTAGTTCCTTCAAGATGGCTACTATACCAGTTTAACCAAGGTATTTCTTCATCACTTATACGAGCGTCTACTACCCAGCGCATTTCTTCTACTGTTAGGCTTTCAAATGCATCTTTATTGAATGTTTGCTCATAAGTTATTGGTAAGTTTTCATTTAGATATAAGTTTTTAAATGCCATGTAACGGTTTAGTGGGTCAGATTTAACTAATGTGTTATTTTCTCCTGTTATCCATAAAGCTACAGTACCAGAATGTGTTAGTGATATAGACATCATCATTTTTAGGAATACATTTTGTTCTGTTTTAGTGTATTTTGGGTCTGTTAAATCGCTTCCATATTTATTATATAAACTAACTAATATGTTAAATGAATTTATGTAGTTACCTAAAGGTTCTCCACCTGTCATATATGTTTTTAATATGTCTTTATTAGTAAATAACCAAATAAAAGCGTTTTTGTTTTCTTCTTCACTACCTGTAGCATACGCAACTAATACGTCATAACCTACACGTTTTACTAGAGTCCTTTGTAGTAACTTAAGTTCTAATTCATCACTAGCTAATATTTCTTTTTCGCTATATTGCATTAATTCTTTATCATATTCTTCTACTTCTTTAATGTAGTCTACATTTTCTTCTTCATTTTTAGTATATGTATTACTATTATAAAGCATAGCACTTGCATATACTGCGTGGTCTGAAGAGTTATTATTTAAGTCATCTGCAAATAGTTTTAGATAGTTATAGTCTTTTATACTTAGTACTACTTCTTTAGCGTCACTTATTCCTTTTAATGTGTTTGTTTCTGTTAGTTTTGTATAGTCTATTCCATCTACTGAGCCATATATAGTGAATTTTACACCATTACCATTACTTTTAGCATATGTATCTACTCCTAAGTATGTTTTAAATGTATCAAAGCCTTTTTCTGTATATTCACTTATATCAAAAATTAGTGTACTTTCTGCATGAGCGAAAAGGCCATTTATAAAATATTTTGGAGTGCCATTTATATTTAAAGATATAAGTTTACCTGGTTCATTTTCATTTATTTTAAGGGCACGAGCGTCTTTCCAACTACTTTCTTTTTTTATTAATTTGTCACTACTCCATAAATCAGTTAGATAGACATAGTCTTTATTTTCACTTAAATATGAAACTTTAGTGGTAGTTATAGTTTTTTCTTTTGTAAAACATAAGAAAAGTGCTCCAACTACGATTATATATATAAATTTTTTTAAATACTTTATCATTTTTTGTTCCTCCCTTATTACAATTTAATTTTATCACAATAGCTTATTTTTTACATTTTTTATATATCAATTTTACATTATATTGATATATATTTTATTATATGAAAGCGTCACGTTTAAATGTTATAATAAAAGACTTAAAAAAAGAATAAAAACTTATTTAACTTTTGTTTTTACTCCATCACTATAATATATACATATTTCTAAATCATTCATAGATTCATTATTAATTGGATTTATTATACTTTTATTTTTATCTTCTTTTAGATATTCTTTTTTTATTAAGTCTTCTACTTTAATATATGAGCACGTGCTTGTTAGAGTGTCTATGTTATCAGTTCCATACTTATATGCAGAGGAAAGTATTTCTTCTATTTTTTCTTCATATAGTTTTTCTTTAAAGGACACACTATACTTAAAAATATTAGGGACTATTAAAATAATGATTACACTAAGTAATGCTGTTACAGTAAGAATTTCTATTAACGTAAAACCTTTTTTATTTTTCATACTTTTATAATACAATAAATGGAAAAAAAGTACAATAAAAACTTGTAAGAAAAGTGATTTTATACTATAATAAATATTAGGATAAAAGGTGGAGAGATAAGTGAAAGAATTTGATTTTGAAAAAATTCCTATAGTTGAAATTGCAAATGAAATTATTTTAGATGCAGTAAATAAGGGAGCTAGTGATATTCACTTTGACCCATCTAAAGATGAGTTAAGAATACGTTTTAGAGTTGATGGTATTTTGTCTGATTATGGTGTTATTCCTGAAAAGTATAAAAGAAATATGATTAGTCGTATTAAAATGATAGCTGGTATGAATATTATGGAAACTAGGTTACCTCAAGATGGTGCGATTAAGAGTAAGATTGAAGATAAACTTTTAGATTTGCGTGTATCTACCTTACCTACTAATAATTCTGAAAAGATAGTTATTCGTATACTTGATTATAGTATGAGTTTAGCTGGGCTTGATAACTTAGGTTTTAGTGCTGAAAGTATGGAAAAAATTAATAAGTTAATTAGAATACCTAATGGAATTATATTAGTTACAGGTGCCACTGGTACTGGTAAAACTACTACACTATACTCTATCTTACAAAAGTTAAATACTGAAAGCGTTAATATTATTACTGTTGAAGACCCGGTTGAAATGGATATCGCGGGTATTAACCAAGTACAAGTTCAAACAGAGATAGGTTTGTCATTTGCTACTGTTTTAAGAAGTATTTTAAGACAAGATCCTAATATTATAATGATTGGCGAAATTCGTGATGATGAGACTGCAAGAATTGCTGTTAGGGCTTCTATTACTGGACATTTAGTTCTTAGTACACTACATACTAATAATAGTTTAAATACTATCGAGCGCCTTACTGATATGGACGTTGAAAGATATTTACTTGGTAGTAGTTTAGAAGGTATTATTTCTCAAAGGTTAGCTAGACAGGTGTGCCCTACATGTAGAATAAAACGTGCGACTACCCAATATGAAAAGGAAGTTTTTAAGACTGTTTTAGGAAAAGACGTAAACGAAATGTATGTTGCTAATAAAGAAGGGTGCGGGTATTGTAATCACGGATATAAAGGACGTCTTGCTATTTTAGAGGTACTTATTATGAATGATAAGATAAAAGACGCGATTACTAATAGTGCTCCTAAGAATGTGTTAAAAGATTTAGTATATACTGGTGAAGTTGTTACTCTTTTGCAAGATGGACTTAATAAAGTTTTACTTGGTGAAACTACATTTGAAGAAATTCTTAAGATAATAGATTTAGAAAATGATATGAGTGCTTATAATGACGATAACTTAAAGACAAACTTAAAGATTGCAGAAAGTGTACATAAAATGCAAGAGAGAAATGGTAACTTTAATGATACAATAGAAACTTTAGATATTTAAAAAGAGATTTGTTATATTAAATCTCTTTTCTTATTTTAGAATACTTAGTTTCGTTATATAGTTTATCTAATTTTTCTAGTTCTTTATTAGGTACAGGAAGGCCGCAATATATTTTTTCTTCATTACTTAAGTTATCCATTTTTTGTAAAAAATGTAATAATAAATTTAATCTATCATCATCTAACCCGTTTAGATAATCAATAGTTGGAGCAGACTCTTCATAGTAACCTCTTAATAAATTTAGATAAAAGCGCCCATCTACGTAATCCGTTAAATTTGGTATAGGTCTTTCTACTTTTAATAACATTTCTTTAATAAGTAATAAAGTATCAATATCTGCCATTCTTTCATGTGGAGCTTTTAGATATAATAAATCATTATCACTTGCAATTTTAGTACCAAATGAAAGCGCTACTATTATGTCTTTTATATTTATTTTACCATCTTCGCCTAGTTCTTCTTTTATTTTATTTTGAGAAACATGCATTAGTTCATGAATTAATATTTCTGTTATCATGTAATTTATAAATGAAGAATCACCTAGTTCGTTAAATAAGATTTTATATTTTTTCAAATTTATCAATTCTTCTTTTAGGAAAGTAGAATATAATCTTATTTTTTTATCAGACCTGCGATATAAAGCAACAGCTTCTTTATCATTTTGGCTTTCAATCATTAAACCGTTAAAATAATTAGATAAGTTTTTTCCTTCTACTACTATGCTTGCTAATTTATTTAAGTATTCCATATCTACAACTTTATTATTTAATGAATAATTTAAAAATAACTCTAGTATTTCTTTTTCCATAGGTACTCCTTATATTTTAGAATATTTGGTTTTTAAGTATTTTTTTAATACATAACCATACTCTTTGTCAGTTATATCTAAGCCATTATATATGCGCTCAGAAAAGGGTAAATCTTCTATATTATGGCATAATAAATAACAATCAAATAATTCTTTTCTTTCTCCACCTATTATGTTAAAAAATTCTATAGTAGGAGATGAGTCATAAACGTAACCTCTTAGTAAATTTTCATACATTTTACCCATTATGTAATCTTGAATATTTGGTAAATGAAATTTTACCGGATTTAAAGTTTCCATTAAAGTTAAGTATGAATCAATTTCGGCTATTCTTTCTTGAGGTGCATCTCTATATAATGTTTTATATAACTTCATATCTTTTCTTATATTTAATCCATAAGAAAGAGCGATTATTACCCATTTTATATTTATATCTTTATCACTAGGTGATATAATTGTGTTTTTATATTGAAGGACATGTTCTAGTTCATGTAATATTATTTGTGTCACTATTAAATTAGTAAAAAATAATCTTTCTACTTTATTAAACATTTCTATATATTTTTTTCCATGTAATTTTATTTGTTCAGTCATACCTAACTTATATATACTTAATTTTTTATTTATAGAATTATATGAAGCACTTATGCTTGGTTTTTCTTCATGTACTGTAAGTGTATTTACTTCGTCTATGAAACTTGATAATTTTCTTTTATTTACTACAATTTCTATTAACTTATTAATGTAGTTTAAATCTACTATTTTTCCTTTTTTAGAATAGTCAAATAATAGTCTTAATATCTCTTCATTCATTTTTTTCACCCCTGAAACAAGAACAAATTATACCATAAAAAGTACATGTAGTCAAATTATTTATAAATTAAGTTTAGTTTATTTTCTAGCGCAGTTAATTCTACTTCTGTTAGTTCTAGGCCATAAAGGGCTTTTTCTTCTAAAGACATATTGAAGCTACTTAGAATGCTTACTTCCCTATTCACCAAATAATCAGGCCAATTTAATCCTCTTAAGTAAGTTTCTATAGGAGAAGAAATTAAATTAGTTTTATCTTTATAAGCAAATAGATAGTATTCTTTTATTTTTTCTTTTATGTAATTTTCTAAGTTTGGAGTACTATCTAAAAACCCTAGTATTTGTAGTACATTTTTATAAGTCATAATATTCGCGTGTCTTTCTAATGGAGAAAAATTATATACTTTATTTATCATATAATTTTGTAAGGCAGCTTCACTTATATTATATTTTTTTGCAATTTCTTTATAGATATATAATTTATAAGATATATTAAATATATGAGAAGATGGACTACTAGAAGTATTACTTATTTTATATTGGCTAGCAT
>CANRHY010000018.1 GCA_947630515.1 uncultured Bacilli bacterium | reverse complement strand
TATTTTTAACATACTCAAGTCCCCTTCCTATAGCCTTAACAAAACCTTTTATAACATTTTTATTATTTTTAATATAACTTTTCTTAGCGTGAAATACTGTATAAGGAACTTCTCCACTTAACTTACCTAAACTCTCTAGTACACAGCCATACCCTTCTTTTTCTATAGATAAAGCAGTAGGTTCGAATAAATTAACGAAGTCCCCACTTCCGCCTATATAAGCACCACTAAGGGAGGCAAACTCTACACTATAGTCAGCACTTATTTCATCTATATTTATTCCATTTTTATACATTGCATAAAGAAACACCATCGCAGGCATACCAGCTTTTCTTCCAACAAGAACACTTTTACCCTTTAACATATCTAAAGAAAAATTATCCTTATACTTACAGTCACCTACTAAAAATTGACCATCTCTCTTAGTAAGACTAGAAAAACTAACTAAATAGTCTTCTGCTTTATTTTCATAAACATACAAAGTTGCTTCAAGCCCACTTAAGCCAATATTCGCATCCCCTGATAAAACAGCACTACTAACTTTATCTGCACCGCTAGTTAAAATAACCTCAATATTAAGTCCCTCATCTTTAAAATAATCATTATGAATACTTACATAAAATGGAGCATAAAACACACTATGAGTAACTTCAGCAACAGTAATTTTATCTTCCCTTTTATCCTTTATTCCATAAAAAACACCTACAAACCCACAAATAGCTATAACTAAAGCTCCAACAAATAAACTAATCTTTTTCAAAACATAACCTCTCTTTCTAGTTGTAGTATATGTTTTAAAAACAAAATTGCTAGAAAAAAACACTCTTAACGACTGAGTGTCTTTTCACTTTCCATTATATCTAATAGATTTTGGTAATAATATGTATCTTCTGTAGCTATTCTTTGATAATCTTCTATTGGGTCAAAATAATCATTTCCTTTAGGTGGAATTAACTTTATAGCTCCACTCCTAGAAGCCCAGTAAGAACAATAATTGTGTCTTAAATTTTGAAACTCTGGGTTCATTCTATCTGGGTCTATATTATCTACATAATAGAAAAATTTAATTATAGTTTCATATAAAGGCCCACTTGTATGATTTAAAGCTTCTTTAAAATGAATATTATTAAAAACATCAAATTGATTAGGTGCAGTAAAGTGGTCCCAAAGAGTAACATCTCTTCCTTGTATATGCATCCAAGCTTTAACATATCCATTCCATTTAGTGTTTTTAATTCTATTTATAAGTGCACTTGCAACATTCAAACTTTCATTAATTCTATCTTGATTTTCTGGTCCAGCAAATCCTTCACAAATACATGCTGCCACTATCTGAGCAAACTGTTCTCTAGTTAAATCAAATTTAATACAAACAAACTCTATCATTTCCTCTATAGTAGGATTTTGCTTTTTTAATTTAGCTTCTCTTTCTTCTTTAGCTCTTTCTGTACTTTCTAAGTAGTAGTCGTATAACCCTAAAGACTTATAAAGATTTTCAATATTTTCTACTAAACTTGTACTATGATATTGATTTATTTTATTTTGTATAATATTATCTGCTGCATATACATTACTAACAGATAAACTTGCAACAATCGCACATAGAAGTGCTTTATAATTATTCTTTTTCATTTCCATTCCCCCTTCAAACCAATATAATTGTACCATATTTTATAATACAAGTCAAGAAAAATATACCAAAAAAAGTACTAATCTAAAATTACTATATACAATAATGTAAAGTATACATAAAAAAAGAACAAAAACCTACATTATTTGATATAATTTATATATATGTTAAAAAAAGGAGGTATCTATATGAAAAATAAATTATTTATATTGTTAACTTTAATAGTATCTTTTATATGTATAAATAAAATAGATGCCTTAGCTGGTTATACAACAGACTACTTTATAATAGTAAGAAGTGAACCAGGTACATATGGAAGCGTTCTAGGACAAATAGATGGAGCATACACTACACTTGATTTAGTAAGTAGTGAATTATATAACAAAGGTGACTCTAATTGTAACCCTGGTTGGTATAAAGTAAATTATAATGGGACTACTGGATATATGTGTGGCTTATACGTATCAGTTGGTAATATAACTTCAACAGACCCAGGATATAACACAGGAAGTTATGAAGCAAGAGTAAATGGACTTAGTATTTATGCAAGAAGTGAAGCAAGTACCTCTTCTTCTTTAGTTGCAACATTAGCCCCAGGAACAGAATTAGCAATTCATGGAGATAAAATATATAACAGTGGTTGTATAGAAGGCTGGTATAACGTAACTTTCCATAAAAATAAAAACGGATATGTATGTTCTAAATATGTTGTAAGAAAAAGTGAAATAACTGCAAGTGACGCTTCTTATGAACAGGAACTAAGAAATAAAGGATTTACTGATGGATATTTGCCTTACTTAGTATACTTACATCAAAAACACCCTAACTGGGTATTTAATGCAGTTAACACTGGATATAATTGGGACGAAGCTTTAAGTAGTGAAACACCTAATAAGAACTTTATAAATTATGCATATCTTTATGATGATGAAATAAAACCATTATACTCAAACGGAGAAACAAGAGAATCTGGGTGGTATTTTACAACAACTCCTGTAATCGCATATTACTTAGACCCAAGAAACTTTTTAACAGAAAAATTTATCTTTATGTTTGAAAAACAAAACTATGATTATGGAACTGATGGAAAAAGTTCACTAAATAAAAATGGTGCAAGTTATAAAAAATACTATAGTGATTTAAAAAGCATACTATCAGGCACTTACCTAGATACAGATTACTACATTAATGTATTTATTGAAGCTGGTTTTGAAAACGATGTAAGTCCTTCACTTCTAGCTAGCCGTGTAGTACAAGAAGGAACTGCAAGAGAAAGTAATCCTATAATAAGTGGAACATATGAAACAATATATAATGGACACTCATTAAAAGGACTATATAACTATTATAATATTAATGCAGTAGTATCAGGTGGTTATGACACAACAGCAAATGGACTAGCTTATGCATGTGGAAGCGAATGTGGATTTTCTAATTCATATGGAAGACCATGGAAGACAAGAGAAGCTGCGATAAAGGGTGGAGCAGACTTTATAGCAACAGGATACATTAAAGAAGGACAATACACTTTATATTTTCAACACTTTAACACTTCACCAACTTCTAGTTATGGTCTAGCTAGCCACCAATATCAAACTAACGTCTTAGCCCCTTGTGATGAAGGCTCAAACGTATATTATGCATATTTAGAAAACGGAAAAATGGAAAGCAGAATAGAATTTGATATACCAGTATATAACAATATGCCAGAAAGTGTTAACTTACCAATAATTGCAAGTACAACAAACACTTTAAATAACATAAAAATAGATGGTGTATCTATAGAAAACTTTAATAAAAACTTACTAGAATATACTTACTATGTAGGAAAAGATACTAAAGAAGTAAAAATAGAAGTATCTAAAGACGACTCATTAAGTAGGGTAACTGGAGATGGAAAAGTAACATTAAATGGTGACTCTACAGTTGTTAGAATTATAGTTACAGCCGAGAGTGGTGCGACTAGAATATACCAAATAACTATAAAAAAAGCAAGTGATAGTAAAACACTAGACCAAATAGTAGGTAGTCTTTCAACTAAACAATCAAATGGAATTATGTATAATATAAATCCTGGTACAGTAGTAAGTACTTTAGTTAATTCCATAAAAAGAGCAAGTAGTACTGTAACAGTTACTGTAACAAACTCAAATGGAAGCAGTACTTCAAGTACAGATTTACTAAAAACTGGACAAAAAATTAAAATGACTACTTCTGGAGGAGAAACAAGGACTTACACAATTTCAGTAACTGGAGACCCATCTGGTGATGGAAAGGTGACAATACTAGATTTATTACAAGTACAAAAACACTTACTTGGAAGTACTACATTAAATAATGAAAGATTAAAATCTATTGATACTAATCATGATGAAAAAACTTCTATATTAGATTTACTAAGAGTACAAAAATATATTTTAGGAGATATAACTTCATTTTAAAGGAGGAAAGTTATGGAAAAAGGATTAAAAAGGATAGTTTATTTATTAATATTTGCTTTTGTATTACTGCTTCCAAGCACTAAATTAAAAGCAATATCTGGCTATGTTTCAGTTAACACTGACAAATACACTGCTGTAGTAGGAAGTTATGTTAATGTATCAGTTACATTTTCTTCAGATGTAGCCCTTGGCTCTTTAAGTTATAGCATTAGTTATGACTCTAGTAAATTAGAGTTAACTAGTGGAAACGCATATTATGTTGATTATGGAAATGGAAGTGACACATCTAAAACATATTATTTCACATTTTACGTAAAAGCTTCTGGCACAAGCACAATATCAGTAAGTGGAGTTGAAGCTTATGCATACTGGGAAGAAGAATTACTAGGCCTTTCTGTAGGAAGTGCCACTGTAACAGGAATAACACAAGAAGACTTACAAGCAAGTTACAGCACTAATAACAATTTAGCAAGCTTATCTATAAATGGATACTCACTAACTCCTGAATTTAACAAAGACACTTTAGAATACTCAGTAAGTGTTCCATCAAATACAGAAAAAATAACACTAGATGCATCTGTTGAAGACAGATATGCTACTTTAACAGGTACAGGAGAATTTAACGTAAGTGAAGGAGATAACAAATTTGAAATAGTAGTCACTGCAGAAAATGGTAGTACTAAAACTTACACAGTAAAAGTAACAGTAGAAGATGAAAACCCAATAAAATTAAGAATAGATGGACTTGACTACACTGTAGTAAAAAGAGAAAGCAGTTTAACTATGCCTTCTACATTTGAAAAAACAACACTTAAAATAAATGGAGTAGAAGTACCAGGTTTTATTAGTAAAATTACAAACTACAAATTAGTAGGATTAAAAGACAAAAACGGAAAAATAAGTTTATTCATATATGACGAAAAAAATAATAAATATACATTATATACTGAAACAAAATCAGAAGGTATTACTCTATTTATAAAAGAACCAAAAGGTGGGTTAAATGGATTTACTAAAACAAAAATTAAAATAAATAAAGAAGAAATAACAGCATACAGATACGCTAAAACTAACCTTTATGTAGTATATGGAGTAAACATCGAAAATAACGAAGAAGGTTACTTTGTATATGACAAAAAAAATAATTCATTTACAGCATATGACAGCAAAATAATAGATGAATTAGTTGAAAAAAACAATAACTTTTTAATGATAATAATAGTACTTGGAGTAGAAACAATATTATTACTTCTTGTAGTACTTATAACTTTATCAAGCAAAAAAAATAAGAAAAAAGCTTTAAAACAAGAATTAAATAACCAAAATAAAGATATAATAAAAACAGAACAAAATAATATAGAACAAGAAAAAATAGAAAAAAAAGACGAAAAAAAGAAAAATAAAGAAGAAAAAAAATAATATACGTGCTATAATAGTATAGAAGGAGTAAAAAAATGGGTAATTTAAAAAAATATAAAATAATTGGAATAATACTTACAATACTATCTATACTATCAGTTGGGTGTTCTATATATTCAATATACTTACTAAGTTCTATTGAAACATTTTATAGAATAATGATTTCTTGTTTTTTAGCTATTGCTTTAATAACACTTTTAGTAAGATTAGTCGAATGTATTAAATTTTATAAAATAAAAGGTTTTATAGTAACAAGTATAATTATGCTAATACTCACAATAATAAGTGTAGTTATATCAGTAGTTATTCTAGTAGTACTTAACAAACTAGATAACATGAACAAACAAGAACTAAAATATAAAACAGTATTAATTTCATTAGAAAAGCAAGAAAAAATAGAAGACTTAAAAGATATAAAAATAGGTATTGTAGAAAACACTGAAGATACAGAAGGTTACATTTTACCACAAGAAGTAATAAAGAAATATTCTTTAGATAAAAGCACAGAAATAGTTAACTATGAAGACACAATCGCACTTATGACAGCATTTATAAATAAAGAAGTAGACGCGATATTCATAAGTTCAAATTATAAAGCTATGTTAAAAAACATAGAAACATTTAAAGAAGACACTAAAATATATGAAATATATACATATGAAAAAGCATATCAAAAAAAGAAAGTAGAAAAAGAAGAGACACTAACAAGCGATAGAATTACAAAACCATTTACAGTACTACTTTTAGGTGTAGATTCAGAAGAAGAAGGAATATCATCATCTTCTTATAATGGAGATACAATAATGCTTATCTCAGTAGATCCTGAAACATTACATGCAACTATGTTTAGTATTCCAAGAGACACTTACGTTCCAATGGCGTGTGGTGGTAATCAAACTAAAATAACACATGCTGCCTGGGGTGGAACTAGCTGTATGGTAAAAACAGTAGAAAACTTTACTGGTTTATCAATTGACTATTATGTAAAAATAAACTTCCAAGGAGTAGTAAGTTTAGTAGATATACTAGGCGGTATTACAGTAGATGTACCAATGGATTTCTGTGAATCAAACTCACATAGATGGGCTGATGAGTGGGAGATATGCCTAAATAAAGGTGTTCAAACTTTAGGTGGTGAACAAGCCCTAGCTTTAGCAAGACACAGAAAAACACTTCCACTAGGAGACTTCCAAAGAGGACAAAATCAACAATTAGTAGTTGAAGGTATGATTAATAAAATAAAAACAGTAAGAAGTGTTAATGATTTCTATAAAATATTAGATACAATAAGTAATAACATTGATACTAATATGTCTAGAGAAACTATGTTATCTTTCTATAACGTAGCTAAAAATATATTAACAAAAGAAGAAGATGTAAACATAAATATAACAAAAACTTTCTTAACTGGTTATGATTTATACGTATATGAAGGTTATGATTACACATATACTTTCCAATATTATAAACAAAGTTTAAATAGTATAATAAACGCTATGAAAGTAAATCTAGGTTTAATTGAGCCTACTATTATAAAGACATTTAACTTTAGTATGAATAGTCCATACGAAAAAGAAATAATAGGATATACATATTACGGTGAAGCAAGAAGAAGTTTAGTTCCTGACTTTACTGCATACTCATTAACAGACGCAAATAACTGGGGAAGTTCTCATGGAATAACTATTAATGTTAATTATGTAGATAGTAGTGATAGTAATTATACTGATGGACAAATAATTTCACAAAGTGTTCATGAAGGGGTATTAGTTGATAAAGTTGGAAGTATTACAATAGATGTTATAAGAAAGAAAGCAACAACTAAACCAGATGAAAATGAGGAAGAAGAAAAACCAACAACACCTACAACTCCAACAAAGCCTGAAACAAAACCAAACGAGGGTAGTTCTGAAGATGACCCAAGTAATCCATCTACAGGATCTAACCCACCAAGCACAGAAACTGGCGGTGAGTCAAGTGAAGAGCCAGGAACAACACCAGGAGGCTCAAGTTCTGGAAGTGGTGAAGAAGAACCAGGTGGAGAAGAAACTGGTACAGACTAAATACCAAAGTCCTTACTTATGTAAGGGCTTTTTAAAATCCCAAAGTTAAAAAGTGTCGACTAAATTCATTAAAAAATGTCGACTGAATTCATAAAAAAATGTCGACTAAATTCGCTAAAAAGTGTCGACTGAATTTGTTAAAAAATGTCGACTGAATTCGTTAAAAAATGTCGACTGATATTGACTTACCTACGTAAATATGTTATTATTATAGTGTGATTTATATGAATAAAGAAAAAGAGTATTTACCTAGATTAATTGATAAAAAAATATCTGAATATTTGGAAATATTTGGTGCTATTAGTATCGAAGGACCAAAGTGGTGTGGAAAAACTTCCTCATCAACTCATCATGCTAAAACTATTACATATTTAGAAGAACAAGACAATCAAGATGTAGCATTATTAGATCCAAAGGCAATATTTATGGATAATTTAGAAGAAAGACCACAATTAATTGATGAGTGGCAATTAGTTCCAAAAATATGGGATGCCGTAAGAAGAGAGTGTGATAAATCTCCAATAAAAGGAAATTTCATACTAACTGGTTCTACGACATTATCTAAAAAAAAGAAAAAAGAAAAAGTAAAACACTCTGGAACAGGAAGAATAGCAAGAATCAATATGTATACTATGAGCTTATATGAAAGTAAAGATTCAACTGGAAAAGCCTCAATTATGGATATGTTTAATGGTACACAAGAAAATACAAACAATAAAGAAGTTGATATTAAAGAATTAGCATACTTAATAGTAAGAGGTGGATGGCCAGAAAACATAACAGTAAGAAAAGATAAAGCTTATGTAATTCCAGTTTCATATATAAATTCCATACTTTATGAAGATGTAGAAGATGGTGAAAAAAGAAGAGACATAAATAAAATGAAAATGTTACTTAAATCTTTATCTAGAAATGAATCTTCAATCGCGAGTAACAAAACATTAATAAAAGATATAGAAACTAGTGAAACAGAAAAAGAATTACTATCAAGTAGAGATACAATATATGAATATATGGATGATTTAAATAGACTTCACTTAATAGAAAATCAAGAAGCATATAGCGAAAATTATCGTTCTCCTGAAAGAATAGGCAAATCAGTAAAAAGACATTTAACAGATCCATCACTTGCCTGCGCGTGCCTTTCACTAACTCCTGAAAAATTATTAAAAGATTTAAATACTTTTGGATTTTTATTTGAAAGTTTAGTAGAAAGAGACCTAAGAATTTATATGGATTACTTAGAAGGAAAAGTATATCATTTTAGAGATAATGTAACTGGATTAGAAGTCGATGCAATATTAGAGTTTCCTGGTGGTGAATATGCTCCTGTAGAAATAAAACTAGGAGTAAATGAAATAGATAATGCAAAAAATACTTTAAACAGATTTTATAATAACATGATAAAAAAGCCAGCCTTTATGTGTATAATAGTAGGTAATGGCAGTAGTGTAGTAAAGGACCCAGAAACTGGAATATATATAGTTCCAATAACTGCCTTAAGACCATAGGAGGATATTTATGAAAAGTTATATAAAAACTCAACTACAAAGATTAAGAATATATCTAATATTTGATGTTCATAAAAGAACTAACTATATAGTAAAGAAAAATATATTTTATAGTGTAGGAGATAATTTTATTTTCCAACCAAGAAAAATACCATCAGATCCAAAATTAATAAAATTTGGAAGTAATGTAATAGTTGCTAGTAATGTAACATTTATAAATCATGACGTGTTTCATAAAGTATTAGAAAATATGGATAATAAATTTCATGCTTACTATGCACGTGCTATAGAAATAGGAAATAATGTTTTTATAGGCGCTAACTCAACAATACTTCCTAATGTTCATATAGGTAATAACGTATTTATTGGAGCTGGTTCTGTTGTAACTAAAGATGTGCCTGATAATACTGTAGTAGGAGGTAACCCAGCTAAAGTAATCTCACCTTTAGATAAATACTTAGAAAAAAGAACAATACTTGAAGGCGAAGTACCTAACACTTATGATATAGAAGATGTTTGGAGAAGATTTAATTATGAAAAATACGGTAAATAATATAACTCCAAAATTAATAATAATATTTTTATATTTACAACCAATATTAGATATAATAGGCTCACTTTTAATAAAATATAACTTACCAAATTATATAACTTCATTAATTCGTTTCGCATTTGTTGGATATTTAGTATTATACTTAATAATAACAGACTATAAAAATAAAAAACGTGTCTTACTATATATAGGCCTAGTTTCAGTTGCAATGATACTCCACTTATTTATTATGTATAACGTAAAGGGTAGTGCTAACTTTATATCAGAATTTAGAAATACATTATCTACGTATTACCTAATATATGTCTTAATAACATTTACTATAATATACGAAAAAAATACATTTAACAAAAAAACTTTTAGAAATATATTTTTAATATACTTGCTTCTTACACTAATTCCAAATTTACTTGGAATAGGATTTAAAAGTTATTACCATAGTAAAGTAGGAAGCACAGGCTGGTTTTATTCAGCAAATGTTGTAGGTTCAATATTACTACTTCTATTAATAAGTAGCATGAGTGTAATAAAAAAAATGAACAAATGGATAATCTTACTTTTAGCTCTTGGTACTATTTATGTATTCTTTAGCATAGGTACTAAAACACCAGTAATAGGATTACTTTTAATAATACTTATATATTTAATCTATTACATATATAAAAAAATAAAAGCAAAACAAAAAAGACCATTAATAATAACATCTATAAGTATAATAATAGTATTAGTAGGAAGTATTTTCTTATTACCAAAAACATCATTTTACAAAAATTTAGTTATACATTATGAATATTTAAAGAAAAATAATATCAGTATAATAAGTAAAGAGTTTTTAGATAATATGGTATTTAGTGAAAGACTAACATACTTAGAAAATACAAATAAAATATATAAAAATAGTCCAGTTACTCAAAAATTATTTGGAATTGGATATTTAGAATTAACTGGTAAATATAAAGGAGAAGTTAAAACTATAGAAATGGATTATTTTGACATTTTCTATAAAGAGGGTATAATAGGATTTATATTATACTTTATACCATTTATTATAATTATAATAAATTACATAAAAAGTATAAAACTAACAGACTTTGGAATAGAAAAGTTAAGTATACTTTTACTTATACTATTACTTGCATTATTCCAAGGACACATTTTAATAACACCAGCAATTAGTGTATTTGTATCAATCTTGTTAGTATTAAATAAAGAAGTAGGTGAAAATAATGAATATAAATATCAATGGTCATAATATTTTAATAATAGTTTTAGTAACTTTTATTGCTTCAGTAATATTTGTGTATATTTCAAAAATAATAGCAAATTACATAGGCGCGATAGATGTACCTAATGAAAGAAGTGCTCACAAAGTACCAACGCCACTTTTAGGAGGGCTTGGAATATTCTTATCCTTTCTACTAGGATATATGTTATTTGGAGAACAAAATACATTAATGATTTCAATATTGATAGCTTCATTTCTAATATTACTTCTTGGTGTATTTGATGACATAAAACCAATAAAAGCGAGATACAAACTAATAATACACATATTAGTCGCGGCTATAGTTGTGTTATATGGTAATTTAGTGCTTACTCATGTTGAAATGTTTGACTATAGAATTGAGTTTGGCATACTTAGTAAACCTGCAACAATGCTTTTAATAGTAGGTATAATAAATGCAATCAACTTAATAGATGGACTAGATGGATTATGTGCAGGTGTTTCTTCAATATACTTTCTAACTATAGGAATAATTGCAATAATACTAAACAAAATGGGAGGCCTTGATATAATACTATCATTTATCATGCTAGGCGCAACTATGGGATTTTTGGTATTCAACTTCCCACCAGCAAAAATATTTATGGGAGATACTGGTAGTACATTTTTAGGACTTATGATAAGTGTAATAATGCTTTTAGGATTTAAAACAGTAACACTAACAAGCTTAATAATACCTCTAGTCTTACTAGCACTTCCTATAACAGATACAATTTTAGCAATAATAAGAAGAATAATAAACAAAAAAAATATTGGAGTTGCAGACAAAGAACATATACATCATCAATTACTAAAAAGATTGTCAACTAGAAAAACAGTGTTAGTCATATATGCTGTAGACATAATATTTAGCATAGTAACAATATTTTATGCATTAGGATATAAAGAAGATATGATACTATTCTATATAGTATTAATATTTATATTACTATTCTTAATATTTAAAACTAATGTATTATTTACTAAAAAGGAGACTAAAAAATGAAAATAACAATACTTGGATCAGGTGCTTTTGGAGTTGCTTTATCTAGTATATTTA
>CANRHY010000017.1 GCA_947630515.1 uncultured Bacilli bacterium | reverse complement strand
TTCCTGGAGGCCCTACTAATAAAACACCCTTAGGAATTCTAGCACCTAATTTTTGGAATTTCTTAGGATTCTTTAAAAAGTCTATTAACTCTTTAACTTCCTCTTTTTCTTCCATAAGTCCAGCTACATCTTTAAATGTAGTCTTACCACCATCTTGATTTAATTTAGCTCTACTTCTTCCAAAATCTAAAGTTCCACCTTTACCATTACCCATCATTGCTCTAACTAAATATAAACTAATTCCAACAATAATTATAATAGGTACAAACTCTAATATAACTGAAAGCCACACATCAGTAGGCTCTTTATTAATAACAACATCTAATTGTTGATTATTAACCTCTTCTAATACTTTTTCAATAACACTATCTGTATAAGGTACTATTAACTCAAAAGTTTCATTTTCCTTATACCCTTCTAACTTACCAGTTAAATAATAAACACTTTCTTTAGAATCAGGTGTCACCTCAAGTTTCTCAACATTTTGATTAGCTAAATTAGTCATAAAGTCGTTATAAGTAATCTCATTAACTTTATTATTTGTAATTGTTACTACATACGCTACTACTAAAATAACTATACCAAGTAAAACATAAGGTAAAAACAACTTAAATGCTTTATTCTTTTTCTTCATAATTTTCCTCCTTAATTAATTATACTTAAGTATTATATCATACTCTTCATCTTTTTTCTTGTCAAATTTACTTTTTTTAAGTCCTGGCACCCAAACAACATTATCAAGTGCATCACATACAACAGGCCAAATATCTCTATCTTTACTACTAATCTTACTATCTATAAATATATCATTTACCTTTTTATGCCCTTTCATACCCTTAACAACCATCTTATCACCATTTCTTCTTGTTCTAACATATAAAGGTAAAGTCACTTCCTTACTACTTAACCTAGTAGTATAGTTAGATGTATCACTTTCCTCTTCTTCCATAACAATATTCTTTCCATTAGGAAGATTAACAACATCACTAATTTCAATCTCATAAATATCATACACTTCATCATCAAAACTAAATGTAACTTCATTATAAGATTTAATAACTTTAACATTATTAGGTAAATGTACAAGTGCTTGTGCCTTATTTCCATTAATCAAAGAAAATATTAACTTAACATGAGTATCACTAACAATAAATAAATCATCTCCATAGATTTTCTCTAATATATTATAAATTATCTTAGTAGCTATAATATCATCTAAAGAAACTAACTTATCTATATATAATATTCCTCCTACAAAAACTTTATTAATAACTTCCTTAACTTGTCTTTCAATATAGTTATTGTATGAAAGTAATGTATTACTAAACTTTAAAAACTTCTCATGTACATAAGGGTCTTCATTCTTTAAAAAAGGAAGCACATACTTTCTATATCTATTTCTAGTATAAACATCTTTCATATTAGATTTATCAATAAAATAAGTAATATTATTTTCTTCACAATACTTTAAAGCATCATCTTTTGTTACTGTAATAAGAGGTCTTAAAATAGTATAATCTTCTCTCTTAACTTCTCTAGAAAATCCACTATAACCTTTTAAAGTAGACCCTCTTACTATTCTCATAAGAATAGTTTCCATTAAATCGTCTCCATGATGAGCAGTAAGTAAAAACTTAGCATTATACTCTTTACATACTTTATCAAAGAAATTATATCTAATAGTTCTAGCTTCATTATGAAAATTATCATCTCCATAATTTTCTATCTTCATAACCTCAATAATAAGACCTTCTTTTAAACAGAACTCTCTTAAATATGCTTCCTCTGTCTTAGACTCTTCTCTAACATTATGATTAACATGGCATACAACCACTACTAAATCTAATTCTTTTTTAAGCCTCATTACTAAATCGAGTAATGCCATTGAATCAGGTCCACCTGAAACACCAATAGCAACTACACTTCTATTAGTAATACCACTTTCATTTAATAAATAATTATAAACTTCTTCCATCTTTATTCACCAGTTTTTTCTACCACATAAAGCTTATTATCATCTTTAACTAAATAAAGAACTCCAGCTTTTTCATACCCCATATCTACTTCATATTCCCAACTTACATTTACTTTATAAGCAGAATATTCATTATAATTAGTCTCTTCTACACTATTTATAGTAACACTACTAACTGTAGGTAAATCTTGAACTCTATCACCATAAACATTACTCTTAACATGATTATATATAGTATCTCCAGCATTCATCTTAAAATTATCTACTATATTTTTATGAACAAATTCTTCTCCACCTATATCACTACTTGTTAACTTATTACTTAAAGTATAAAAGTCTGTTATAAATAACTTAGAAATACTACTAGCATACTTACTATAATCAATTTCTTCACTATTTAAAACACCCTTTAACTCTTCAAAGTATTCTTTATATAAAGGAGTATCTAAATCATCTAAAGTATAACCATACTCTTCTAGTGCATCTAATTTATTCTTAGTAATAGTTTCTTTTTCTTTAGGTCCTCTAAAATCCATAAATAACTTAACACCGCATGTAATTACAATACCTATCATTAAAATTATCATAATTACATAAAATATTCTTCTTTTATTAATTACCCTTTTCATTTTCCTTCATCCTTTCTAAATTATCTTCTTCATTT
Source organism: uncultured Bacilli bacterium (assembly GCA_947630515.1). Classification (GTDB taxonomy): domain Bacteria; phylum Bacillota_I; class Bacilli_A; order RF39; family UBA660; genus MGBC139354. The sequence goes on along the minus strand of CANRHY010000017.1, from coordinate 9,542 downwards.
TTTATCATATCATGCACTATTATAGACTTACTTACCTCTAATCTCTTATCTGCATATTCTTTAATTCTACTAATATAATCCCCATCTATTGGTTCATCTTTTAATAAAATATAAGAATCATTTAAACTACTATAGAATACTTTATTTGTAAGAATATTACCATTAGGAAACACTACTATCTTTTCATTATTTGAAAATATGTCGTGCCCTAATGCATAATTATAATCCAAATTGAACATATTTGCAACTGTTGGTAACACATCCCACATTCCCATCACATCAGTTACCTCTTTTTGTAACTTCTTATCACTTGTCCAAATAATTAAAGGAGTATTCTTAAGAAGCTCATATTTATAACTATCTATAGAAACATATGTAGGGTCTTCACTACTTTTAACTTGATCAGTAAGTGGGTCATAATTATATAATAAATTTAAGTTCTTTTTACCTATCTTACTTTCATGGTCACCATATATAATAAACACTGTATTCTCATCTATTCCATTTTCATGCACTAAATTAAAGAACTCTCCTAGTGCTTCATCAGCATAATGAGCACTCTTTAAATAATTTCCCATTTGAGTATTCTCTAAATATGGAACAGTCACTTCTTCTTGTATAGGATTACCATACTCATCAAATTCACCAGTATCTTTCATAAATGTAATACTAAAGTCTAAGTCTCCATACTTATCTATTGAATTAAATGGACTATGATTACTTAATGTAATAACAGTTCCCATAAATGGCGCTTTATTATTTTTAATATCACTTAATATTGGCATAGCTTGATTAAAGAATGATTTATCAGATAGTCCTAGTCCTATATATTCTGGGTCTTCTTCACTTGGTACTTTAAAACTATCCTTTGCAAAAAAGTCTTGATAACCTAAAGTCTTATACATTGCTTTTCTATTCCAAAAAGTAGCCGCATTAGCATGCATACTAAATGTATAATAACCCTTACTATTAAACATATTTTGAAGTGACTCATACTTTCTATTAGAAAAACTAACAAATGCAGTACCAGTACTACTAGGTAAAAGCCCAGTACTTAAAGTAAACTCTGTATCACTACTTGTACCTACACTAATTTGAGGATAGAATGAAGAAAAATATAGCCCTTCTTTACTAAGCCTATTCAAATTAGGTGTAATCTCTATTCCATTAACATCTAAATCAATTAAGAAATTTTGAATACTCTCTGCATGAATAAATATAACATTCTTTCCTTCAAAAATATTAGTATATGCATTACTCTCTTTAACAACTTCATTTTCATTATAAAAATCTCTAAATACTTTAGCAGCTTTATCATACCCAAATAAAGTACTCATAGATGGCTCTAAACTTTGAACAAGATCATTAAAAGTATACATATATAAACCAAATCTTGATACATTATAGTCTCTCATCCATTGCTTAACTAGCCTACTAGCTTCAGATGAAGATAAAGTACTTAAAATAAATACTATAACAGTAAAACATGTAATAAGTGTAAAAACAAATCTCCTTTTACCTTTTTCACGTCTTCCTGCTTCATAATAATAATTCTTTTTCTTTAAGAAATGATGAACTATAAGCATTATAAAAGGCGCTAGTAGATATATGAAATAAATAGCTTCTAACTTATTTGTAACACTATCAGCTACATCTCCTAACATACTTAAAGTAGATAATAAACTAACACTTACAAAACTCATATAAAATGTATAATAAATATGATTAATAATACATAAAAAAGTATAAAAAATACTAAGTGCAAAGAAATACTTAAATTGATGTTTTGGCTTTATCAAATAACCAAAACTACCTAAAAGTATAACAATAGCCGCATCACATATAAGAGCTTTTACTTCACTAACACCCACAGTAAAATATCTAAGTAAAAAAGATATTAATATAGAAGTAATCACATATGTTAAAAACAAAATATTTGTACAAAAATATTTATGAAAACTTCTAAGTATCTTACTAATTATTCTTTTAACATTTAATTTAAAATTTAAAACCTTATTATTCTTTAACATTTTATAACCTCGATGAGTACATTATACCAAAATTATATGCTATTTTCAATTTATATAACATAATTTAACAATAATTAACTATAAAATACCAGCCATATAAATAGGTAAATATAATATACCATTTTCTTTTTTTAAATCTTTAGTATGTAAAATAATAGGAGTATCTAAATAATCTTTATACTTTTTAATTAACTTATTTAAAGAAACATATGTATATCTTTTACTAGATTTTACTTCAATAGGTATAATATTCTTTTTAGAAGTAATATTATTAGACATAATAAGAAAATCTATTTCCATAGTAAGAGAAGAATCCTCTCTATTATTTTTAGAAAAGAAATAAAGTTTATTTCCACTCGCTACTAAAGCCTGCGCTACTATATTCTCAAGTATCATACCAGCATTAAAAGAAAAATCATCAAAAAGTATTCTCTTATATACTTCCTCTTCTATCAAAGATTTCTCATTAAAAGTCATAGAAAGCAAAAGCCCAGTATCCCCCATATAACACTTTAAAGAATTTTTTCCTATTCTTTGTCCAAGCCCTACACTAGGTTCGGTTGTATTATAAGCAATATTTATAATTTTAGCATCACTTAACCAATAAAAAGCACCCTCAAAATTTCTATACCTTAAATTTTCATCTAAAGAATTAATATTAAACTTCTTTTCATGTCTTTGTAATTGAGAAGGAATAGTATCATAAATTTTCTCTACCTTTAAATTAATTTCTCCTGCATATTTTCTAATATCATTTCTATATAAATTTAAAATACTTCTTTTAATTTTATCTACATTTTGAAAATTCCTAGAAGTAGAATACTCTAAAACAGCCTGAGGCATACCTCCAACTATCATATATTCTTTAAAATAATCCATTGCTTTCCTATGCATTAAATCTCCTAAAGGTTTCTTTTTATTATAACAATCTCTAATAAAATCCATTATCATATTATTCCCCATAGCCCAACAAAACTCTTCATAGTCCATAGGATACATTTCTAATATTTCTTCTTCAGATGGGATCAATATACCCTCCACATTTTTCTTTATAGAAATTAAAGAACCAGTTTCTATAAAATCATATCTCCCATCTTTAACAAAATGCTTAATACCACTTCTAGCCCTAGGACAAAATTGAACCTCATCAAAAATAATTAAAGACTCTCTATTAAAAAGTTCTACACCATAATAATTAGATACATATGTAAATAGATAATCTAAATTATCTAAATAATTATCAAATAAATCTATAACTTCTTTAGATACTTTAGAAAAATCAATTAAAATATAAGATTTATAATTATTTTTCGCAAACTCTTCTACTATATAACTTTTACCTATTCTCCTAGCACCTTCTACTAATAAAGCAGTCTTACCATTACTATTATTTTTCCAATTAACAAGCTCATCATATATTTTTCTCTTCATCGTCCTTATTTCCTTCCTTTAAATAGAATTATATCACAAAATCAAAAATAATTCTACCCATATTTAGCACAAAATCAAGAATAATATATAAAGCATTTAGCACAAAATCAAAAATAAAAAAAGTATAACTACTCTAAGTTTATACTTTCATATTCAGCATATAATGTTCCATCAAATGTTTTTCCTTGGTTATCATTTTGATCTTCATCTGTAAGTGGAAAACTCATTTTAACTTTAAATGTATAAGTTACGTCTTTCTCACTTTTAGGAAAATGAATTGTTGCAAGTACCAGCGATTTAGCTTCGCCACTTGTATCTAAATCAGTACTCCCTCCCATAGTAACATTACCATCACTATCAGTACCTTCTAAAGTAACAGATAACTCTAAATCAGGCATATTATTTTCATAATCTAACTTAACCAAAATAGTACGGTCCAAATTAGAAGAAGTTGATTTAACTGTAACAGTCTTTTCTTGTTCCCACCCTGGCTCTATATCAGTAGTATTTTGAAAATCAGTTCCACCATCAAAAGTAATTTCACCAACATTAGCAGTATTACCAACAACACTTCCACCTTCACCAATCAAATTAATTCTAGCTGCATAATACGCAAAAGATACACCTATAAGTGTTGCAATAACAGTACCAATTGTTAATAGTAATAACACTATTTCATATTTTTTATCTTTTACATTATCTTTCACAACAAATTAACTCCTTTCGCTAGTAACCTATAACCACAATCTTTCCATTAAACTTTTTACCTTGTAACTGATCTTGCGGAATTTGAGTATCAATAAACTTAACAGTTAAAGTATACTCATGAGTAATACCTATATCAATAACTCCTGTTCCTAGTACAGTACTAATATCAGGTACTCTTCTCTCTTCAGGAATATTTACAACTTGATTATACTCATTAAGAGGTGCAGGTTGCCCATCTTTAATACTCTTACCTGTAAGTGTATAAACAAAATCATCATTATCATCAAAATTTATTTCATTAGTTTTAATTTCCCAAGAAATTTTATAATCCCCATAAGCTCCTACTTGAGTATTAACATTAGATATAGAAAAATCCATAGTTTCAGAAAAACCAGGCGTAATATTATCTAAAATAATGTTTTGATTATTATGATAAATAATAGCAACGTCCATACTTTTAATAGTAACTCCAGGACTCTCTTCATTACCTATAACACTAGCAGCATAAAAAGCATAAGAAGCACCCACACTAACAGCTATAAAAGAAATTATAGACACTATAGCATATACGTAAACTCTTACTTTGCTAGTATTAATATCCAATTTTTTATTTTCACTTTCTACATTCATTTATTATCACTATATCAATAATACCATTTTTAGCAACAAAATACAACTTTTTTTATTTATAAATTAAAAAAAGATAAAAAATTATCTACTTTTTCATAAATTTTATTTATCTTTTTCAAATATTTTATAATTAATGTTTATATTGGCAATCGCACCAAATCTCCCTTCCATATATGCTTTATCTATTCTTTTATCAAATCTAGCAACATCTTTATACTCTTCTAATGAATATATTTTACTACTTCCTTTATTATCTTTTTCTGAAAACCATATCTCATCTCTTCTTACTAAATCAAAATCTAATGTTTTAAGTTCATGAGTAGTAACAATTAATTGATTAGTAGTATTGGAATTTAAAAATATCTTAAGTAAACCATAAACTAATACAGGGTGCAAACTACTATCAAGCTCATCTATTAAAAATAATTTTCCATCTGTAAGTAAAATATCCACAAGTTCTAATACCCTAATAGTGCCATCAGATTCCTCATAAGGCCCAAATGAATTATTATTTCCATTATGTAAAAACTTTAATGACCAAGCTTTATAAGTACCATCTTTATGTTTTTCTATTATATATATATCATTTTCAATTCTCAAAGTATATCTAATTCTTTTATATCTCATAGATAACTCTTCTATATCATTTATAACATTAGAATAATCAGTTTCAGATAACCTTAACTTAATCTTATTCCAATCACTTTCTTCTGTTAAATAATCAGAAATATCTATATCTAAAGCATTCAAAATCCTCAATATCTTATCTTTATTTTTAATATAATCTAAATTAAATAATTTATGAGTAGTAGGTCTAATAACAATAATATCTCTCATTATAAATTCATATACATTATAAATGTCTTCAAAATAATTATCATAATTTTGAGACATTACTAATCTTCTAATCATTTCACTTAAAAATAATATTTGATTATTACCTTTCATTTCATCTAAACAATTAATAAAATTAATATGTTTATTATCTTTAATATTAGTATTATATACATTCTTTTTAACGTCTCTTTCAAATATAATTTTTTCTTTCTTTTTACTCATATCAATTAACCATTCAGATATAATCTCTTTTTTATATAAATTAATTTCAAATCCATAAGAATAAAGTTTATTGTTTATAAATAATTCATATTCAAAATAAGATGATTTTGATTTACCATCTTGAACACCTCGATAATATAAATCACTAGATAAATGTACACAATTTTTCTCTAATAATATTTTTCCAAATTCAATAGCACTTATCAAATTAGATTTTCCACTACCATTAGCGCCATACATGCCTGAAAACTTAAGTACTTTCTTATCCTTACACATAGTAATATGATTTTCAAAATTTCTAACTTTTCCCGCTATTAAAGAAAAATATTGAAGATTTTTAAAAGACTTATAATTCTTTACTTTAAAACCTAACAACATATAAATCACTCCAATCTAATACTATTATATTATATTTTTTCACAAAAGTTAATAATTTTATTCACCATTTTTCATAAATATACACATTTAATGTGAAAAAATCACATTAAATACTTATTTATATATAAAAAAGAAGATAACTATCGTTATCAACTTTTAAACATTAATAATTAATAATTAAACAATATTTATGCTCCAGCTTTTGTATCAACATGAATTGAACCATCAACGATTTTAACACTTGCACTTATTGTTTTTCCCTTATCGCCAGCAGTTTGATCACTTGAATCATTTGGATATTTTACAACTAAATAATAATATTTACCATTTTCAATAGTAGTATCAATTTTTTTGTTATCCAAATTACCTTTAGTAGCTTGATCAATTTCAGTTTCTTTTGATTCAGAATTTATAGTAGTATCTACTTCTTTACCAGAAGCTAATTTACCACTAGCAATTTTATTTGCAGGTGGAAATTTTGTAGTTTCATCAGCATAAGAACAACTTGATTCTGTATTCTCATTTGAATCAGTTGATGAACCAATCCACATATGAACTTCACCAGATACTTCTTTATGAAGAACTTGACAACCAGCATTCAAATCTTCTACTTCAGAATCCATTTCATATAAATCCCAAGTCAATGCTGTTGCAGTAGGATTTGTATAATGAATTTCAAGACTGTATGTAGCTTCATAATCATTAGCATCGGTAGGCTCACTTTTTACAACTTTAGCTTGAGCGCCAACCGCTGCAAGTCCACCTGGATAAGTAAGTTGTTTATATTCAGTACCGCTTTCATTAAAAGTAAAAGTTGTTCCTCCAACTGTAGCAGTTTTACCATCAACTGAACCTCCAGCTACACTATCTTTAGTTACTTGTGTTGTAAAGTATGCAAATGTTGCTCCAATTATAGCTACTAATAAAGTTGCTATTCCAATAACTGACAAAAATATTGTTTGTCCTCTGTTATCACCCATCTGATTTTTTTCCTCCTTCTTTCTAATATTCGATAAGACTTCACTACTTTGTCTATTCTTATCTATAAGTAATTATACTATTAAGAATTAATTCTTGTCAAGCAACTTTTTAAAAAAACGCGAAAATAAAATTGGATAACTTAATTCCCAATTTTATTTTCGTTTTTAATTTTACAAAGCTTTTAAACTTTTTATTAGTTTAATTAAACTAACAAACTTTTTAATTATCAATTATTAATGTTTAAAATAAATTTACATTATACTCCAGCTTTTGTATCAACTTTAATACTTCCGCTATCAACGACTAATTTAACACTTATAGTCTTTCCGGCATCGCCAGATTCTGGTTCAGCTTGGTTAGATTGTTCATTTGGATACTTTACAACTAAATAATAATGTTTACTACTATTAGTTTTAGTATCAACAGTTTTTCCATCTAATTTTGATTTTGTTGCTTCAGTAATTTCATCATCACTAGAAGCAGAAGTAATTGTAGTTTCAACAGCTTGATTAGCTTTTAATGTACCACTTGAAACTTTATTTGCTGCTGGAAATTTAGTTTCTTCATCTGCATATCTACATACAGCATCAGTATTAGTATTTCCGTCTCCATCAGAACCATACCATAAATGAACTCCATCTGATTCTTCCTTATGTAATAAAGTACAATTAGCAGAATCAAGTCCAGTAACAGTATTATCAAGCTCATATAAATCCCATGTTAAATCAGTACCTGTTGGATTAGTATATTTAATTTGAAGATTATATGTAGCCTCATAAGTATCAGTCGCATCTTCATTTTTAACAGTTGCTGTAGCGCCAAAAACAGCTAAACCACCTGGATATTCAAGCTTAGTATAACTATCCTCTATTGCATTAAATGTGAATACAGTATTTCCAACTGTTGCAGTCGTACCAGAAGTATTACCTCCAGCTACACTATCCTTATTAATAGTTGTTGTGAAATATGCAAATGTTGCTCCAATTATAGCTACTAATAAAGTTGCTATTCCGATTACTGACAAAAATATTGTTTGTCCTCTGTTATCACCCATCTGATTTTTTTCCTCCTTCTTTCTAATATTCGATAAGACTTTACTATCTTGTCTATTCTTATCTATTAATAATTATACCCCCCCCAAGCGATTTTTGTCAAGTGAATATGTTCAAAAATATTTAGTTTTTTTACATGGGTGCAAAATGGATACAGACAACTTAAAAGATATGTAGACAACTAGACTATTTTACTAGAAAAAAATTAGGAATATTTTTCTAATTTAATATGATAGTAGCACTACTTAACACTCTATTTAATTTAAACTTATTTTTGTTAGAATTGGAATATATATCTATCAAAAATCAGATGGGTTTCTTATTTTAAAAATAGATTTAATTACTTAACAAAATATCTAAATAACAGAGTGTTAAACAGTGCCACTATCTTACTTTTTATTAAACTAACAAGTTATTATTCAGTAACTTCAACAGCAATACTATCTGGTACAATAGTTAATGAAGCGGTAATAGCTTTTGCATTAGCATCAGCATTTTGATCTTTTGGCTCAGTACCTTCTACATTTGGATACTTAACTACTAGATAATAATATTTCTTAGCTGCTTCTGTACTTGAAGTTGTTATACTTTGACCATCTAAACTAGCTGTTATTTTTTGGCTTTCAGATTTCTCTTTAGTTAGAGTACCGTTAGTAATCTTGTTACCATCAGGGAATACTGACTCTTCAGTAGCTATAGCACAATTAGAAGTTTTGTTTCCTGCTTCTCCATACCATAAATAAAGTTTAGTACTATCTTGGGCATCTTGCTCTGAATGTAATGTACAAGTAATATTGTTCATTTCTATTGGATTATCTAAAGCATATAAAGCATAAGTTAAATCAGTGCTTGTTTCATTAGTATAGTCAATTTGTAAATTATATGTTGCTTCATAACTATTTGTTGCTGTATTAGATGCATCTTTAGCAAATGTTGCAGTAACTTCAAGAACAGCTAAACCACCAGGATAATTTATATAAGATTTTTCATTTGTTTCGCTAAATGTAAAAGTAGTTCCTCCTACATTTGCTGTTGTTCCACTTAAAGATCCTCCATTAATATCATTTTTAGTTACTTGTGTTGTGAAATATGCAAATGTTGCTCCGATTATAGCTACTAATAAAGTTGCTATTCCAATAACTGACAAAAATATTGTTTGTCCTCTGTTATCACCCATAACGTTTTTTCCTCCTTCTTTCTAATATTCGATAAGACTTTACTATCTTGCTATTCTTATCTATTAATAATTATACCCCCCCCAGAAATCGATTTG
>CANRHY010000016.1 GCA_947630515.1 uncultured Bacilli bacterium | reverse complement strand
GATTAGAGGCATTTATAAAAGCCTATGAAGGAAGAGTAAGTTTCTTAGATTTCAAACTTGACTATATGAAAAAAAATATAGACATAAGTAATTCAGTAGAACTAGCTAGTTACATTAATAAATCTATTGAAGTAATTAAAGAAATAAAAGACCCGGTATTAAAAGAATTAAAAATGAATGAATTGTCTAAAGAATATGGTATAAGTATTGATTTAATTAAAGAAAAAGTAGGACCTATCATAAAACTAGAAAAACTTGAACCTAAAGTTAAAAAAACAGAAAAAAGAGTAAAATATAATAAATACGATAAAAGTGAACTTAGGCTTTTATACTTAATGCTTAATAATATAAGTATTATAAATTATTATGAAACTCACCTAGGATACATGAATAATGAAGAAAGAAAAGCTTTAGCAAATGCTATAATAAATTATAAAAATAAAAACAAAACATTTGACTATGCAGACTTTATTTGTTACACTATAGATTATCCTAATTTAAATAAAACTCTAAAAGAAGTAGTTAGTTTTAACGAAACAGATGAATATACAATGGAAGAAGTGGAAGACTATATTACTAGAATAAAAGAATTAAGAGTTAAAAAAACAATAGATAAATTAAATGAAAAATTAAAAAGTACTATAGATATAGAAGAAAAGAAAAAAATAGCAAGTAGAATAGAAAATATGAAGAAGGAAGTGTTAAAATGGTAAACGAATTAAAAACTTTTGAACAAGTATTAGATGAATTAATTGAAGAAGGGAAAAAGAATGGTTTTCTAACTTATGAACTAATTGCTAAAAAGACATCACATCTAGAGTTAGATAGCAATAATTTAGACGAATTATATAACAAACTAAATGATAATCATATCGAAGTTAGAAGTGAAGACGAAGATGATACAGATGGTGGACTTTTAGGAGATATACCTGATTTAAATATTGAAGCATTAGCAAACGAAAGCAAAGATATGGCAGTTAATGATAATGTAAGAATGTATTTAAAAGAAATAGGTAGAATTAGTTTATTAAGTCTAGAAGAAGAACAAGAATTAAGTAGAGAAATAGCTAGTGGTAATGAAGCAGCAAAACAAAAATTAGCTGAAAGTAACTTAAGATTAGTTGTAAGTATTGCTAAAAGATATGTAGGACGTGGGCTTTTATTTCTTGATTTAATTCAAGAAGGAAATATTGGACTTATGAAAGCAGTAGAAAAGTTTGATTATGATAAAGGATATAAATTTTCAACATATGCTACATGGTGGATTAGACAAGCAATAACTCGTGCCTTAGCTGACCAAGCAAGAACTATACGTGTTCCAGTACATATGGTTGAAACAATAAATAAAATGGCTAGAATTGAAAGACAAATGGCGCTTGACTTAGACCGTGAACCGACAGAAGAAGAACTAGCTAAAAAAATGGGTCTTTCCATTGATAAAATAGTAGAAATAAAGAAAATAAGCCAAGACCCAGTAAGTTTAGAAACACCTATAGGAGAAGAAGACGACTCTCACTTAGGAGATTTTCTTGCAGATGAAAGAACTATGAGTCCAGAAGAATATACTACATACGAAATGCTTAAAGAAGAATTAAAGAAAGTACTTGAAACTTTAACTAAAAGAGAAGAAGAAGTATTAGCCCTTCGTTTTGGATTATATGATGGAAGTAGTCATACTCTAGAAGAAGTAGGAAAGAAGTTTGGCGTTACTAGAGAAAGAATTAGACAAATCGAGGCTAAAGCTTTACGCAAGTTACGTCATCCATCACGTGCTAAAAAACTAAAGGATTTTCTAATTGACTAGAATAGAAGCAATATCTTCATATATAACTGAAGAAGAAAAAGTAATAGACGTTGGGTGTGACCAAGCTCTTTTATCAAAATTACTTGCTAAAAGAGGTATATATTCAATAGCAACTGATATAAAAAAAAGCATTATAGATAGTGCTAGCAAAAATTTAACTAAAGAAGAAAAAAAATATATAACTTTTAGAGTAGGAGATGGAATTACTTTAAAAGAAGAAGAAACAGATTACACCCTAGTAATGTCTGGAATGGGCTCCTATTTAATGATAGATATCTTAAAAAAGAATAATAAATACTTTGATAAAATTATCACTATCTCTAATAATAATCATTTCTATTTAAGAGAAAACATGTCATTAATGGGATATAAAATCAAATTAGAAGAAATAATATATGATAAAGGCAAATTTTATAATTTAATTATATTTGAAAAAGAAAAAAGTAATTATAGTTATAGTGAATTACTTCTTGGAGTAAACCATAAAAATATGAGGCTTTTTAAAGTAAGAAATAAAATGGTTTTAAATGTATATAAAAATATTGTAACTCGTGTTACAAAAAAAGAAGATAAAGAAAAGTTAGATAATATAATTTCTATATTAGAAGAAAATATCTAATTTTTTTATTGGAAAAACGTTAAAGTATCTAAGTTAAAATCTCCTCGGTTACTGTCATTTTTCTTTTTAAGTATACTAACTGGGCGTTCAAACTTTTTCATTTCTTTTATTCTTTCTTTTTTAGCTTCTTCTTTTACCGTAGTAAATGTACTAAATGCACTTTTTACATTTTTTACTATGGGACTTACTTGCTTATATATCGGAATCGCGCGGTTAAATAAACCTAATGTTTCATTAACTCCACTTATAATTTTTGTTAAGTTAAGTGCCATAATACTCACCTATAAATAGTATATTAAATATAATAAAAATATTTACATTTTTAAGATAAATATGTTATAATTTACTCATAGTTTGTGATATTATGAATTAGCTTTAATAATACTTTATAGAGAGTTAATGTATGGTGAAAATTAGCATATTATTAAAGTGAAGTTACACATAAAGGAGACTATAGGTTACGCGTTATAGTAAAAGTGTATAGAAATATAAAATAAGGTGGTACCGCTGGAGTTTTTCTAGTCCTTTGGGTAACACTTTTTATTTTTAGAGGAGGAAAATTATGACTTTATATGAAGATTTAAAAGAAAGAGGATTAATTGAAAGTATTACAAGTGAAGACTTAATTGATAAGCTAAATAGTGGTGGATTAAATTTTTATATTGGAACAGACCCAACTGCTGATAGCTTACATATCGGGCATTTATCTAGCATGTTAGTAGCGCTTCGTCTAAAAATGGCTGGACATCACCCATATATTTTAGTAGGAGGTGGAACTGGTCTTATAGGTGACCCTAGAAAAACTACTGAAAGAAGCGTTATAACTAAGGAAGAATTAAATTCTAATTATGAGGCTTTAAAAGAACAAATCACTAGACTTTTTGGCTGTGACATAGTAAATAATTATGACTGGTATAAGAATATTAATTTTATAGATTACTTAAGAGACTATGGAAAATGCTTTAATTTAAATTACATGTTAAATAAAGAAACAGTTAAGGCTAGACTAGAAAGTGGAATTAGTTATACTGAATTTTCTTATATGATACTTCAATCAATTGATTTCTTACATTTATATAAAGAAAAAAATGTAACTTTACAAATAGGTGGACAAGACCAATGGGGAAATATTACAAGTGGACTTGAACTTATTAGAAAAAAATGTGGAGACGACGCTATATGTTATGGACTTACTATGCCTTTAATTACAAAAAAAGATGGTACTAAATTTGGAAAAAGTGAAAGTGGAGCAGTATGGCTTTCAAAAGAAAAAACAACCCCATATCAAATGTATCAATTCTTACTTAATAGTGAAGATGAAAAAGTAATAGATTATCTAAAAAAACTAACATTTCTTAGTTTAGAAGAAATAAGTAAGTTAGAAAGTAGTTTAAAAACTGAACCTGAAAAACGTTTAGCTGGAAAAACTCTAGCTTATGAAGTAGTTAAATTTATTCATGGAGAAGAAGAAGCAGAAAATGCTAAAAAAACAAGTGAAGAAGTATTTAGTGGTATGGTAAGTGAAAATATGCCAACTGTTTATGTAGAAGAAAAAAGTATTAATATCATAGATTTATTAGTTCTTACAAAGTTACTTCCTAGTAAAAGTGAAGCAAGAAGAATGATATTACAAGGAGGAATTAAAGTAAATAACGAAAAAGTAAGTGATGAAAATATGATAGTTTCTATTAATGATACCATAATAAGTAAAGGTAAAAAAACAATAATAAAAGTATCTTTAAAGTAAAATACAAGTATTTATATTGATAAATAAATATATCTGTAGTATGATTAATATATGCTAGTAGGTGATAAAAATGTTTGATAATATTAGAAAAAAAGTAGATAACTTTATGAAAAATTTAACTATTTTTGTAGTATTTTTCATAAGTTATATGTATATACCAAGTTTAATTGCTTACCCTTTATATAAAAACTTGCATTTAAGTGAATACTCTGCAACTTTAATAGGTGACTTAGGATTCCTTATATTACTTATAATAATATTTTATAAAATGTTTAAAGAAAAAATAAAAGACTATATTAGTAACTTTCCTAATTACTTTAGAGATAGTTTAAAATATTGGGGAATAGGTTTACTTGTAATGGCAATTAGCAATATTATACTTAACGTATTTATATTTCCTGGAGAAATAGCTACAAATGAAGAATTAAATAGAATATTTATAGAAAGTAATGTTGTAGTAGGATTTATATTAGTTGTTTTAGTAGCCCCTTTTATAGAAGAAATGATATTTAGATTTGCTCTTAGAAAAGTAACAGGAAGAGTAAGCATTTTCCCTTTAATATCAGCCTTATTATTTGGCCTTCCTCATGCACTTACTGGAATAAATTCACTTAGTGATTTACCATATTTACTATATGTTATTCCTTATGGTGCTTTAGGATATGCTTTTGGTTACTTATATAATAAAACAGATAATATATTTTGTAGTACTCTAATGCATATGTTACATAATTTTGTATGTTTTGTATTAATAATGATGGCTATGTAGGTGAATTATGGAAAATAAAGAAATTGTAGAAGAAAAAGAAGAAGTAGTAGAAAAGAAAAAATCAAATACGATAATAAATATCTTAATATTTTTAGTAATTTTAGTAGTTTCAGTTATCATGTATGGAAAATACTTAGCTCCCAAATTTTTAAGTGTAAAAGAGTACAGGATAAATAACAAAAACATTCCTAATAATTTTAGTGGTATGAAAATAGTATACTTTTCTGATATATTATATGGAAGTACCTATTATAAAGACGAATTAAATAAATTAAAAGAAAAAATAAACGAATTAAAACCTGACATATTAATTTTCGGTGGAGACTTAATAAGTAAAGGGTATAAAGTAAATGATAATGATAAAAAAACAATAGAAACATTTTTTAAAGGGCTAAACTCTAAAATAGCAAAATATGCAACACTTGGAAGTAATGACGCTTATTATTCTAAAGAAGTATTAACTAATAATGAATTTATCTTACTAGAAAATAGTAGTGACTTTATATATAATGAAGAACTTACACCTATTTGTATATTTGGTTTATCTAGTTACAATAAAGGTGAATATAATATAGAAGAAACATTTAAAGATAAATCAGATTGTGCTTATAAAATTCTTGTTTCACATGAAGGAGATATAATAGACAAAGTATTAAAAAGTAAAGAAAAAGTAGACTTAATGTTATCAGGTAATACTGTAGGTGGAATTATAAATATTCCTTTTTATGGAGGTATATATAAATTTGCTGGAAGTAAAAAGTATTATAAAGAAAGTTATAATATAGATAACACATTATTATACATTTCTAATGGTCTTGGAAGTAAAGAATATAATTTTAGATTATTTAATACTCCATCAATTACTTTAATAAGATTAAAAAGTGTTAACTAAATTAAAAACATCTCATACAATAAGAGTAAGAGGTGTTTTTTATGTATCAAAGTTATATACCTAGAAATATAAGTTACAAAAAAGATGATAGATTTGTTCCATTTGCTGGACCATTTTTACTAGGTGCCTTAACAGGTGGTGTAGCAGTAGGTGCTCTTGGGCCTAATAGACCTAGACCATACTATAATTATGGATACCCATATCCTGGATACGGATATGCTCCATACTATAGATAACTACTTAAGAGGTAAACTAATTTTACATACTGTACCTTTTTGATAAGTAGAGGTATAACTAATATTTCCTTTATGTGCTTCTACAATTTCTTTAGAAAGACTTACACCAAGACCAGTACCTTTTTCTTTAGTAGTATAAAAAGGTACTAAAATATTATCCATGACATCTTTGTTCATTCCACACCCATTATCTTTTACATAAATATATAAAGATTCTGTATCTTTAAATACTGTAGTTGAAACTATACCTATATTAGGTGAACATGCTTCAACTGCATTTTTTATTATATTTATAATTACTTGTTTCATTCTTAAATAATCTATAGGTATTACTTCCTCATCTTCAACTTCAAAATAGAAATTTACATTCTTTGCTTTAAAGAAAGGAATTAAAACTTCTTTAACGTCATCTATTAATATATTAATATCAATATTTTCTTTATTAACTTTAATCTTACTAAATTCTGAAAAATCTGTAAGTAAATTTAAAGTCCTATCAATTTCACTTTTCATAATATTAATATATCTCTTACTCTTAATTTTATCAGATGGGTCAAACATATCTATATAACCTTTAACTACCGCTATAGGATTTTTAATTTCATGAGTAATTTTAAATAAAGATGATTTAATTTCCTTTTCCTTTTCAAATTCTTTTAAATTACTATGTAAATTTAAAATATCTTTTGCAATAGTAATCGCATTACTAATTATATATAAAATAGCACTAAAAATTACTATAGATAATATAATATCTAAATATTCCTTAGTAATTATCTTTCTAGTATTAAATAAAAGAGTAATACTTATTAATAAAACATAAGTATTTACTAAATATATATGTTTTTTATTTGTTTTCATATATATAGTATTTACCACGTACATTAAAACAAATAATATTATTAAAGAGCCAATAGAGTAGTTTAAGTTTTTAACAAAATACTCAGATAAAACAATCCCAATGAGTAAGCCTTCTTTTGGTTTCCTATTTAAAAATGCAATCACAACTAATAACATAAGAGAAGTAAATTGATAATTTATTGGTATATAAGTTTTATAATTTATTACTAGAAATAACGAGAAGAAAAGCGCAATGGAAAGGAGTATATCTATTTTTTCTTTCTTCATATTTTGTATATATAAAGAAAAATATTGATATATTAAAATTGGAGTAATAATTAAAATTGCATTAATAATTAAAATTAATATAATATTCATATTTTCGTCACCCAATGATAATATATCATACTTCTATGTCGAACAATGTCGAATTTTGTCTAAATATTAAAAAAATTATCAAAAAAAGAAATGAATTACTTCAAATCTTTTATATACTTTTTTAATTGGCTTGAGTTAGGCCCAAATATTATTTTTAATTGATTATCAATTTCTACTATACCTTTAGCCCCCAACTTCTGTATTGCATCTTTATTTACTATGCTAGTATCTTTTACTAAAACTTTAAGTCTAGACATATTACTTTCCGTTTTAATTATATTATCTTTACCACCTAAATATTGTATAAGTTTATTTATTCTAACTGTAAAATCTTTTTTATTGATTTTAATAACTACAATAGAAAGTATTAAAAGCACAACTATTATAATTATATATTGTATATAGTTCATTTTCTTCTTCTCCTTTATTAAAATTATACACTAAAAGTTAAAAAAAAGAAATATATATTTGAAATTTACTTGACTATAGATTTTTTTGATATATAATGAGTATATGAGCACATGTTCATAAAGGAGAAATTATGAGAGTTCAATTTCAAGATAATTTAAATCATTTAGCTTCATTTTTTAAAGTTTTTTCTGACGAGACAAGACTTAGAATACTTGATAGCCTACTTAGTGGTGATAAATGTGTGGGAGATATTGCGAGTGTGTTAGGTATTAGCCCTTCAGCAGTAAGCCATCAACTTAAGAGTTTGAGAGACTTAAATTTAGTTAAAACTATTAAAAATGGACAAAATGTTACTTATAGTATAACAGATGAGCACATTAGAATTATTTTAGAGTATGGACTAGAACATATAAAGGAGAAGATAGTATGATATATTTAGATAATGCTGCAACTACTAGAGTAAAAAAAGAAGTAGTTAATGAAATGTTACCTTATTTTTATGAAAAGTATGAAAATGCAAGTAGTATATATAAAAGTGCTAGAGAAGTAAGTAAAGAGGTAAGTGAAGCACGTGAGTATATTGCAAAAAGTATTAATGCAAGTAGTGATGAGGTATATTTTACAAGTGGAGGGTGTGAAAGTGACACCTGGGCTATTAAAGGAATAACAAGTGCTAGAAAAGAAAAAGGCAAACACATTATAACAAGTAAAATTGAACACCATGCAGTACTTAATGCATGTAAGGCTTTAGAAAAAGAGGGGTATGTTGTAACTTACTTAGACGTAAATGAAGAAGGACTAATAGACCCAAAAACTTTAGAAGACGCTATTAGAGAAGACACAGTTTTAGTGAGTATAATGATGGCAAATAATGAAATTGGTACAATCGAACCTATTAAAGAATTAGCTAGTGTTTGTAAAAAACATAATGTGTTATTTCATACAGATTGTGTACAAGCTTATGGAAATATGTCAATTGACGTAAAAGACTTAGGAGTAGACTTACTTAGTATAAGTGCACATAAAGTAGGAGGGCCAAAAGGAATAGGACTACTATATGTAAGAAAAGGTGTTATGATAGACCCATTAATTAATGGAGGTAGTCAAGAAAGAGGTAAAAGAGGAGGAACTACAAATTCTGCATTTATAATTGGATTTAAAAAAGCAGTAGAATTAAAGTTACCTAATATGGAAAAGAATAATGAATATGTTGAGTCTTTAAGAGAACATTTTATAGATAGAGTGTTAAAAGAAATTCCATATTCAAGATTAAATGGAAGTAGGGAGCATAGACTTCCAGGAAACGCTAATATTAGTTTTAGATTTATTGAAGGAGAAGGTATGTTACTTAAGTTAGATGCTCTAGGTATATGTGCTTCTTCAGGAAGTGCTTGTACAAGTGGAAGTTTAGACCCATCGCATGTTCTTTTAGCAATAGGACTTCCTCATGAAATCGCACATGGTTCATTAAGAATAAGTATTAATGAAGATAATACTTTAGAAGAAATAGATTATGTAGTTGATAGTTTAGTTAAAATAATAAGTGACTTAAGAAGTATGTCACCTTTATATGAAGACTTTGTAAAGAAAGGAGAATAATTATGTATAGTGATAAAGTAATGGACCACTTCACTAATCCTAGAAATGTAGGAGAGATAGAAAATGCAAGTGGAGTAGGAACAGTAGGTAATGCAAAATGTGGAGATATCATGAGAATTTATTTAGATATAGATGATAATCATGTTATTAGAGATGTTAAGTTTAAAACTTTTGGTTGTGGAGCAGCTATTGCTACAAGCAGTATGGCTACAGAACTTGTAAAGGGTAAAACTATAGAAGAAGCTTTAGAAGTAACCAACAAAGCTGTTATGGAAGCATTAGATGGGCTTCCTCCAGTAAAAATACACTGTAGCCTACTTGCAGAAGAAGCAATACATGCAGCACTTTGGGATTATGCTACTAAAAATAATATCGAAATAAAAGGATTAAAAAAACCTAAAAGCGATATTCATGAAGATGAAGAGTAACTAAAAACTGAGAATTTTCTCAGTTTATTTTTTGGTTATTAATTCAACAATATCTTTATCTTTTATTTCTAACACTTCTATTATTTTTCTTAATGTTTCTAATTTAGTTTCACTTTCCATAGTTTCTATTCTTTGTAATTGTCTATTAGATATTCCTATCATTTCAGATAACTCTTCTTGTGTTAATTTTTTCTTTTCTCTATATTCTTTTATTATATTTCTACTTTTTTGCATATTCTCTCACCTTAATGACATTATATTATATTTTTAAAAAATATGAAAGTTTATTTGTAAATTGAAGAAGTTAAATCTGGCGAGACCTCGAAGAAAGAAAGAATATTAGTTAATTCCCTAATATTCTTTCTGTATTTTTAAAACTAATTTTACTTATTTCATTTAGAATTTCTTTACCATGTTTTTTTACTAACTCTCTACCAACTTCATCTACTTTAACTCCAGCACCTTTAGGTATAGAAGTTTTTAATTTTTCTTCTAATTTTTTTTGTTCTATTAAAAATATATATCTACTTATGATTGAAGCACAAGCAACGCTTAGATTTTTATCTTCTGCTTTAGTTAAAAATGTTATGTTTGTTACTTTTTGTTTTGCCTCTTTCAAATTATTATAATATACCCCCGGTAGGGCAAATTGGTCTACTATAATTTTATCATAATTAGGTGTCTTTTCTCTCATTTTATAAAGAACTTTATTGTGTAGTATTGCCTTTATTTTATTCATATTATATCCTTTTTCATGAAGTTCATTATATTCTTTATTAGTAATAATCATAGACTCATATGGAATTCTTTTTATAATTAATGGGGCACATCTTTTTATTTTTTCATCTGTTAATTTTTTTGAATCATGTACTTTTAATTTTTCTAAAAAAGGAATATCTTCTTTTTTCATGAAACATGAAGTTACTACAATAGGAAGAAAATAGTCTCCAGTACCAACTTCATCACTTCCAATCGCACTGTAATAATAATTGGATTTATCTATTTTCTCTTCTTTTTTAGTTTGAGTATCTGTAATATCTATATCAATATTATTAAAATGTTTTTCTAAATCTCTCCACATAGCGGCATCAACGTCAGCCGAAATTCCCTGAAACATAACTTTACCACTTTCATAAAGTGTTATAACAGTATCTGCTTCAACTGCTTGAAATACTGCATAAGGAGGAGTTTTTTCCTTTCTTTTATCTTGATAATATTCAATCATTTTTTCTTTTATATTATCACTTACTTTAAAAACTATAGTCATTTTCCTTCACCTAAATAAAATTTTACCATAAATTTATTTATTTTTCATTATAATTATTATATAATAAAAATATAATATTAAGAAAAGAGGTATATATGAATTTAGTTGATGCGATTATAATTGTCGTTTTAATTATTGGGGTTTTAGATGGTGTAAGACTTGGTGCGATAAGAAGTTTAGTAAGTTTCTTTGGTACTATTATAGTATTTTTCTTATCTTGGGTTTTAAAAGGAACTTTAGCAAATTTTCTTATTAATCATTTACCACAAATAGGTGGCAACAGTGCAGTTTCTGTACTTATTTATTACGTATTATCATTTATAATTTTACTTATTATTTTTGGTCTTATTTACGGAGTAATATTAAAGATAACAAATGTAGTAGAAAAAGTATTAGACGCGACTGTTATTTTAGGTTTTGTATCTAGAATAATAGGTGGAGTATTTGGTTTAATTAAAATGTACATTTTTGTATTTATAGTTTTATTTATACTTAGTATATTTAATATTACTATGGTAAAAGAAAGTAAAGTAAATAATTTTATATTAAATAAGACACCCCTTTTAGCGCCCCTAGTAAGTGATGCTTGGGAAGGTATAAAAGACGTATATGAATCAAGTAATGTAGAAGAAGCTTTACAAAATTTATTTGAAAAAAATATTATTAATGAAGATAACTTAAATAAACTAATAGGAGGAAATTAATATGACTTATTATAAAGGAGAAGACTTTGATAAATTAGTAAGTGGAGGAGTTATTTTAGTAGATTTCTATGCAGATTGGTGTGGTCCATGTAAAATGCTTGGAAGTGTATTAGAAACTATAGAAGATAAAATTAAAATAATTAAAGTTAATGTAGATGAGTATAGTGATTTAGCTAATAGATTTAAAATAATGAGTATCCCTCATATAAAGTTTTACAAAAATGGTAAAGAAGTAAGTAATGAAACTGGATTTATGGATAAAGAAACTTTAGAAGAAAAAATAGAAGAAGTAAATAATTTATAAGGCACATTTTAGTGCTTTTTTCTTGTTAATAAGGGTATTTAGTGATATAATATGATAGTTCTTAAGGGGGGACTGTTTATGTATCAAGATTTAGGAATAAAATTTAATAGTGAATATGCTAAAATAATGAGAATGCTTAATAATGCTAAAGAGAGTATGCCTAAGTTTTCATTTTTAGATATAGAGAGTGAAGTTAAGAAAATATATGAAGAAACTTTAAGTACTACAAAGGAAAGTAGTAATGGTATAGGAGAAACATA
>CANRHY010000015.1 GCA_947630515.1 uncultured Bacilli bacterium | reverse complement strand
TATTTGGTGAAAAAACTCGTGAAGTAAGAGACACATCTCTAAGGGTACCTCATGGTTCATCTGGTATAGTACACGACGTTCAAATATTCACAAAAGAAAATAGTGACGAATTATCAGCAGGTGTTATAAAAATAATAAGAATATACTTAATAAAGAAAAGAAAAATGCAAGTCGGAGACAAAATGAGTGGACGTCATGGTAACAAAGGTGTAGTAAGCTTAGTACTTCCTGAAGAAGATATGCCTTACTTACCAGATGGTAGAACAGTTGACGTTATGCTTAACCCATTAGGTGTTCCATCTCGTATGAACCTAGGACAAATCCTTGAAGTTCACTTAGGTATGGCAGCGAGAACTCTAGGCGTACACATTGCAACTCCAGTATTCGATAGCGCAACTGAAGACGACATACGTGCTATGACTAAAGAAGCAGGATTAGACCCAGATTTCAAAACATGGCTATATGATGGAAAAACTGGTGAAAGATTTGATAATCGTGTAAACGTTGGTGTCATGTACATGATTAAACTTAACCACATGGTAGATGATAAAATGCATGCAAGAAGTACAGGACCTTACAGTTTAGTAACACAACAACCTTTAGGTGGTAAAGCACAATTTGGTGGTCAAAGATTTGGTGAAATGGAAGTCTGGGCATTATATGCTTATGGTGCAGCTCATATCCTACAAGAAGTTCTAACAATTAAATCAGATGACGTATTAGGCCGTGTAAAAGTATACGAACAACTTGTAAAAGGAAAACCAGTAGACCAAGCAGGAGTTCCAGAATCATTTAGAGTATTAATAAAAGAATTCCAAGCATTAGGACTAGACATACAAATAATGACTAAAGACGGAATAAAAGACTTAAAAGAACTTGAACAAGAAGAAGAAAAAGAAGACGTTCCAGTAACAATTGAAGAAATAGACACATCTAAAGATGGAAAAGATACTAAAGATAAAGACAAAGATAAAAAATCAAAGAAAACTAAAGAAGAAGTAGAAGAAAAAGAAAAGCCTGAAGATGACGACTACTACGAAGAGGAAGAAGAAAAAGACGCATATGATGAGTTAGATGACTTAGAATATGATGGAAGTTTAGAAGAGGAGGGTGAAGAATAATGATGGATGTAAATTTATTCGATGGTATTCGTATTGGAATAGCATCACCTGATAAAATACGTTCTTGGAGTTATGGTGAAGTAAAAAAACCAGAAACAATAAATTATAGAACCCTTCGCCCAGAAAGAGATGGACTATTTTGTGAAAAAATATTTGGTCCAACTAAAGACTTCGAATGTGCTTGTGGTAAATACAAAAGATTAAGATACAAAAACGTAATATGTGATAGATGTGGAGTTGAAGTAACTCGTTCTAAAGTAAGACGTGAAAGAATGGGACATATCGAGCTTGCAACTCCCGTTGCCCACATTTGGTATACTAAAGGTGTACCTCCTAAAATAGGGCTAGTACTAGACATGTCTCCAAGAGACATAGAAGAAGTAATATACTTTGTAAGCTATGTAGTATTAGACCCAGGTATCGCACCACTTGAGAAAAAACAAACATTATCAGATAAAGAATACCGTGCATATTATGAAAAATATGGAAATGGCTTCAAAGTAGGTATGGGAGCAGAAGCTATCAAAACCCTACTAAGTGAAGTAGACTTACCAAAAGAAATAGAGTCACTTAAAAAAGAAGTAGAAAAAAGCCAAGGGCAAAAGAAACTAAGACTTGTAAAAAGATTAGATTGCTTACAAGCTTTTCTAGATAGTGGAAACCGTCCTGAGTGGATGATACTAGACGTTCTTCCAGTATTACCACCAGAACTACGTCCAATGATACAACTTCCTGGTGGAAGATTTGCAACAAGTGACTTAAATGACTTATATAGAAGAATAATAAACAGAAATAATAGACTTAAAAAACTAATAGAATTAGGTGCTCCTACAATAATAGTACAAAATGAAAAACGTATGCTTCAAGAAGCAGTAGACGCTCTTATTGATAATGGTCGCCGTGGAAGAAGTGTACAAGGTGTAGGAAATCGTGCATTAAAGAGTTTATCTAGTATGCTAAAAGGAAAACAAGGTCGTTTCCGTCAAAACTTATTAGGTAAACGTGTAGACTATAGTGGCCGTAGTGTAATAGCAGTAGGCCCAACCCTAAAAATGTATGAGTGTGGTATACCAAAAGAAATGGCGCTTGAATTATTTAAACCACATGTAATTCATGAATTAGTTGCTAGAGAATTAGCTCACAACATAAAAGGCGCTAAAAAATTAATAGATGCACAAGATGAAAGAGTATGGGATATAGTAGAAGATGTAATTCTAGAGCACCCAGTACTTTTAAACCGTGCACCAACACTACACAGATTAGGTATCCAAGCATTCGAACCTAAATTAGTAGGTGGAAAAGCCTTAAGACTTCACCCATTAGTTTGTACAGCTTTTAATGCAGACTTCGATGGAGACCAAATGGCAGTTCACGTTCCACTAAGTGAAGAAGCACAAAGTGAAGCAAGACTACTAATGTTAGGTGCAAATAATATCCTAAGTCCAAAAGATGGAAGCCCAATAGTTACTCCAGGGCAAGATATGGTATTAGGTAACTACTACTTAACACTAGAAATCGCTGGCTTAGATAATGAAGGTAAAGCATACAAAAACGCTAATGAAGCACTAATGGACTATGAAAGAAGAAACATTACACTTCACACAAGAGTATGTATACCAACTCGTTCATTCACACATAAAGTCTGGGCAGACTGTGAGTTAGATAAATACTTAGTAACAACACCAGGTAAATTAATATTTAACGAAATATTACCTGATGCATACCCTTATGTAAATGAACCATCTAAAGAAAATTTTGAAGGATTAACTCCAGATAAATATTTCCTTGAGCGTGGTACTAATCTAACTGAAGCAGTGAAAGTTATGCCAGTAACAAATGCATTTATAAATAAAGACTTAGAAACCCTAATCGCACAAATATTCAAAAGATTTAAAACAACAGAAACATCTATATTCCTAGATAAACTTAAAAATTTAGGATTCAAATATAGTACAGTAAGTGGTATAACATTTAGCTTAAGTGATATACCAGTAAGTGAACAAAAACAAATAATAATAAATGATACAAAAGAAACAGTTGCAAAAATAAATAAACAATACAAACGTGGTTTAATAACTGATGAAGAAAGGCATGCAAAAGTAGTTAAACTATGGCTAGACGCAACTAAAGAAGTTCAAAAGTCTGTAATAGATGAGATGGATAAGACAAAAGATTCTAACCCACTTGCTATGATATTCACATCTAAAGCCAGAGGTAACCCAAGTCAATTAGGACAACTTTCTGGTATGAGAGGTATCATGCGTAAGCCAGATGGTGAAGAAGTAGAAATTCCAATTGAAGCTTCATTTAAAGAAGGACTAGACGTTCAAGAATTCTTCTTATCAAGCCATGGTTCAAGAAAAGGAACAGCCGACACAGCCTTAAAAACAGCAGATGCAGGTTACTTAACACGTAGACTTGTAGACGTTGTACAAGACCTTATTATAAAAGAAGAAGACTGTGGAACAATGCAAGGCTTAGAAGTAAGTGCATTTGTAGACGAGAAGAGTGGAAGTGTACTTGAAAGCTTTGAAGAAAGAATCATAGGAAGATTTACAAACCAAAAAGTACTTAATCCAAAAACTAAAGAGTTAATAATAGATAAAGGCGAGTTAATAACTGAAAATATTGCTAAAAAGATAGTAGTTGCCGGTATCGAAAAACTTGAAATAAGAAGTGTACTAACATGTAAAACTCATAATGGATTATGTAAAAAATGTTATGGTGTAAACCTTGCAACAGGTAACGTAGTTGAAGTAGGTGAAGCCGTTGGTATAATGGCTGCTCAAAGTATCGGTGAACCTGGTACCCAACTTACAATGCGTACATTCCACACAGGTGGTGTTGCGGGTGCTGATGATATCACACAAGGTCTCCCTCGTGTAGAAGAATTATTTGAAGCACGTATACCTAAAGCAAAAGCTACAATCGCTGAAATAAGTGGTAAAGTAACTAAAATACAAGAAGATAAAGGTAAATTCAAAATATATATTACAAACGATGTAGAAGTTCGTGAACATGTAACTCTTTACAATGCTAAACTAAGAGTAGAAAAAGGCGATAAAGTAGAAGCAGGACAAGCTCTTACAGAAGGAAGCATAAGTCCAAAAGAATTACTTGCTGTAACAGACCCTACAACAGTACAAGAATATATACTAAAAGAAATACAAAAAGTTTACAAAGGTCAAGGTGTTGACGTTTCAGATAAACACATAGAAACAGTTGTAAAACGTATGATTTCTAAAATAAAAATAGTAGATGCAGGAGAAACTGACTTTGTAGAAGGTACTTCAGTATCACTAAAAGAATTTACAGAAAGAAATAAACCTTACATACTAGAAGGTAAAGTTCCAGCTTCAGGTAAAGCAGTTCTTCTTGGTATAACTAAAGCAAGCCTAGAAACAGACTCATTCCTAAGTGCTGCATCTTTCCAAGAAACAACAAGAATATTAACAGACGCAGCAGTAAGAGGAAAAGTAGATACATTAAATGGTCTAAAAGAAAATGTTATCTTAGGTAAACTAATCCCAGCAGGTACTGGTTCTAAAGAATACTCTAACATAGAATTAATGCTAGAAAAAGTATTACTAGATGATGACCCAGCTGAAGTACTAGAAGAACAATTTATGTCTGATGATAAAGAAAACGGAAACAGTGAAGTAGTAGAAGGTCAAAAGAAAAAAGAACAACCTAAAACAGAAGAAACAAAAGAAAGTGCTGAATAAGCACTTTCTTCATATATAAAAAAATTAACTATTTTAATTTAGTTAATTTTTTTTGATTTTGTTTTACTAATCTAACATATGGTTTACCATCGGATAAAGTATCCCATAATTCTTTAGGTATAATATACTCAATATCTCCATTAGCAAGTCCTAATAAACATAACTTTAAAGCATCACTCTTATTTCCCCATTTAATATAATCCTTAGTTATATATAAATTATCATAAGTAACACCAATTTCAATATCTAAAACTTGACTAAATAAAGAACTAATTTCATCACTATAGTATTTTATTTGAAATGAGTCAAAATAATATTTACCATAAACACTATCTACATAATCCTCTTCTTTATTAACTGTAAAACAATTATCATATAACTTTCTAACATTTTCTTTAACTAGCCTCATAAATTTCTCCTTCTTATTCATTTTTAACCCCCTGACAAGTACAATATTATATACTATTATATTGTAAAAGTCAATAAAATTGTAAATTATGTACTTGTTTTCATAAAAAGTGAATTGACAAATAACTTGGGGGGGTATAATATTATTAGCATAGGGTAGATAATATATCTTATGAAGAGGAGGAGAAATTTATGAAAAAAATATTGTACACATCATTAGTAGTTTTTATGTTTATCTTTATGATTCCAAGAGTAAATGCTGATACAATAAGCATAGTAAGTTCACACAACAAAGAAGAAAAATTTGATTATATAGGTGTAACTAATACTATTAATGAAACTAAATCTGATTTTAAAAATGGGAAATTAGTAGTAGATTTAACTATTGATTCAAGACAAACTACTGAAGTAGTATATGTATTTGATGGAAGCAGCAATATGGCAGATGCACAAGAGGAATTATTTAAAAGTTTAAGCGCGGTTGCAAAGAAAAACGAAGAATATAGTAGTAAAAATGGAAATTATATCTCTCTAGGGGCTGTTACAGTAAAAGATGGAGTTGCTTCTAGTGAGCCACTAAAACTTACAGGAATAGAAGAGTCATTAAATAACATAAAAAGTAAAGGCCTAAGTTCTGATGCAGATGCAGAGATAGAAATAGCTATGAAAGAAGCAAAGAAGTTATATAGTGGTAATGCTGAACTTCAAATTATGGTATTATTTGTATCAAGCCTACCATCAAGCACAGAAAGTTTAGAAGCATTAGTTAGTGAATATGCTAGTAGTAATATAGAACTTATTGTATATGGAATTAAAAAACCAGCAGAAGAAACTATAAATAAAGAAACATTTAATAAAGTATTTGCAAATGCTTACTATAGTTTATTTGAAGACTATAATTTTGAATTTGGTATGATAGGTATGCCTTTACAAATGTTAAGTATTAATTACTTAGAACCAACAAAATTTAGTGGTCAAATATCATTTAATAGTGATATATTAAATAACTTTGAAATAAGTTATATAACTACAGATTATGGAGTAGCATTCTTAGATGGAAATTCTATAAAATGGGAAACAGATTTTTCTAGTTATAATGAAGGTTATAAGGAAAATATAATTGCAAATAATCTAATAAATTTATCATACACATTAACGCTAAAAGAAGATTTTGATAAAAACATAATTGGAAAAAATATAAATTTAAATAATCAAGTAGTTTTAAAAGGAACAAAAAGAAATTTATTTACATCTGCTCCTTCAGTGATAACTGGAACATATCCAAGTAATCCTGATACAGATGACCCATGTAGTCCAGTAATTAAAATAAACAAAATTGCGGATAACCCAGAAAACCCTGATACAGGCTTAAATAATTATGCGATATTTGGAAGTATTTTAATTATTGGTAGTATAATTGGTATTCTCCTATTAAATAAAAGAAAGGTAACACGCTAAATAAAGTGTGTTACTTTTTTTAATTGACTAAAGCCGTAAATTATGGTATTATTTATATCAAGAGAAAAAACTATTATTACTTAAAAAGAATAAAAAATAAGTGAAATAATTTTATTTTGTGAAAAAATTTAATTAATAATAATTTTTAAAAAGGAGGATTATAATGGAAGACATAAAAGTATTTTCTCTTGGAGGACTAAACGAAAACGGGAAAAATTTATATATAGTTGAATATAATGAAAAAATAATAATCTTCGACTGCGGACTCAAATATGCAGGAGAAAAAATGTATGGAGTAGACTACATAATACCAGATTTTTCATATCTAGTAGAAAATAAAGATAGAATAGTAGGTGTATTTATTAGTCATGCTCACTATGAAAATATAGGTTCACTAAATGAACTTGTAAGCGCAATACCTGAAATAAACGTATACGCAACTAACTATGCAAGTAAAGTAATAGAAATAGAAAGCGAAGAAAGTGAAGTAAAAATCAAGAATTTACACGTAATAAAACCACATAAAAAAATAGACTTTAAAGACTTCAGTATATTCCCATTTAGTGTAACTCACTCAGCCCCAGAAGCAGTAGGATATGCTCTTAATACTAAACATGGAAGCATAGTTTACATGGCTGATTATGTAGTAGATGCATCTATGAAAGGATTTTATGATATGGACTTAGGTCGTCTTGCATACATTGGTAAACAAGGAGTACTACTTTTAATGAACGAAAGTGTATTCTCTGAAAAACCAGGATTTACTAGCCCTAATCATAAACTTGACAAATACTTTAGAAGTGTAGTAGAAAAAAGTGAAGGAAGAATAATATTTAGCATGCTTCCTCTTCACATACTTACTATGCAAAATATATTTGACGCTATAAAAGGAACAGGAAGAAAAGTAGTAATAATGGGTAAATACTTACATAACATAGTAGACATGGCTATAAAAGAAGGATACTTAAGCGTCCCAGCAGGCACTATTGGAGACTTATCTAACTTAAGAGATAAAGACGCTTGCATATTTGTAAGTAATGATAGAGAAATGCCTTACTATAACTTATCAAGAATAGTAAACGGTTACGATAAATTTGTAACTCTTGAAAGTACAGACTCAATATGTTTTGCTGACCCTAGTTATGATGCAAATGAACTAACAAGTGTAAAACTAAAAAATGATATAGCTATGAAAGGCGCTAGTATATTTGATGTTCCTAAAAACAAAAGTGTAAGACTTCATGCAAGTAGTGAAGACTTAATGCTTATGGTAAAAATCTTTAATCCAAAATACTATATGCCAATAAAAGGTGAGTACCGCTACCTAGTAAGAAATGCTCGCTTAGCAGAAGAAGTAGGAGTAAAAAAAGAAAACATAATACTAAAAGAAAATGGTTATATTGCTGAATTTGTTGATGGAGAGTTAAAAGAAAACTTTAATCACATCTTTGTAGATGACGTCCTAATAGATGGAAAATCTTCTTCAGATGTAGGTGAGTTAGTACTAAAAGACAGAGAAATGTTAGGAAACAATGGCTTAATACTAATATGCGCTACTGTAAATAAAAAACACAAAACTCTAATAAATGGTCCAGAAGTATTAACAAGAGGATTTATCTACGTAAAAGAAAACTTAGATTTAATAGAAGAAATAAAATCAAAAAGTATAGAAATAATAAAAAACAACACACATAATGGAAGATATGCAGATTATGCAAAAATAAGAACAGACATAAGAGAAGAAATAGGTTCATATCTTTATAAATTAACAGAAAGTAAACCAGTAATACTAACAGTTTTACAAGAAATGTAAGGAGGTACTCGTGATATATTTAGATTATTCTGCGACTACTCCAGTATTAGATACAGTACTAGATTCATATATAAAAGCGACAAAAGAATATATAGGAAATGTAAACTCTATACATAATCTAGGCGTAAAGTCAAAAGAACTAATGCTTAAAGCTACAAAACAAATAGCCTCATGTCTAGGCTGTAACTTTAATGAAATAGTTTTCACCTCAGGCGCAAGTGAATCAAATAGCACTGCTATTATTGGTGCTGCCCACTACTATAAAAACAGGGGTCGCCACTTAATAACAACTCGTCTTGAACATAAAAGCATATTAGAAGCATTTAGCTTTCTAGAAAGTGAGGGCTTTGAAGTTTCATACTGCCCATTAAATATAGATGGAAGCATAAACTTACAAGAACTAGAAAACTTA
This sequence comes from uncultured Bacilli bacterium, assembly GCA_947630515.1. Classification (GTDB taxonomy): domain Bacteria; phylum Bacillota_I; class Bacilli_A; order RF39; family UBA660; genus MGBC139354. The sequence continues at coordinate 3,432 of CANRHY010000015.1, read as the reverse complement.
ATAAGAAAAGACACTATACTAATAAGTATATGTGCAGTAAATAGTGAAGTAGGATATAAGTCTCCACTTAAAACAATAAGACAAATAATAAACAAAAAAAATAAAAATGTAATACTACATAGTGATATGACACAAGCCCTAGGCAAAATGAAAATAAACTTAGAAAGTGTTGACTTAGCAAGTTTTTCTTCACACAAAATATATGCTCCAAAGGGGATAGGCTTACTTTACAAAAAGACTGGTATAAACTTTACGCCACTTATTTATGGTTTAACAAACAATGCCCCTTATAGGGGTGGAACACCAGCACTACCTTTAATAGTAAGTTTTTCAAAAGCAATGCGTATATGTACAGAAACCTTAGAAGATAACATAAAAAAAGTAACAAAACTAAATAAAATGTTAAAAGAAGGCTTACTTAGTAGTGACATACACATTAACTCTAATGACTTATGTGTTCCTCATATCTTTAACTTAAGTCTAATGAAAATAAAAAGTGAAACTTTCGTCCATGCTTTAGAAAAAGAAGGAATATACATAAGTACCAAAACAGCTTGCTCTAGCCTAGATGAAAGTACAGTACTAAAAGAAGTATATAAAGACTCAAAAATAAGTACAACAAGTATAAGAATAAGTATAAGTCACTTTACTACTAAAGAAGAAATAGAAAAATTTATAGAAGTATTTAAAAAAACTTATAAAGATTTAACATTAAAGGGGTAACTATGAAAAAAATAATAATGGTAAAATATGCAGAACTTACAACTAAAAAATGTAATAGAAATTTCTTTATTGAAACTCTAGAAAAAAACATACTAACCTCTCTTACTGATATAGACATAAAAATAACAAAAGATTACTATAGAATGTTTATAGAAACTAAAGAAGAAAACATTGATAAGTGTATGAACTCTTTAACTAAAATATTTGGTATACATGGAGTTTGTTTATGTTATTTTACAACTGAAAAAGATGAAAGTGAAATAAATACCTTATCATCTTATGTAATAAATGAAAATAAAACATTTAAAGTAGTAACTAATAGAAGTGATAAAACATTTCCTATTAACAGTATGGAGTTAAGTAGAAAAGTAGGTGCTTATTTACTTAAAAACATAAAAGGACTAAAAGTAAATGTACACGCCCCAGAAATAACAGTTAACATAGAAATAAGACAAGAAGGTATTTATATTTATGGTGAAACTTTAAAAGGAATGGGAGGTTACCCTACAGGCACTTTAGGTAAAGCTCTACTTATGTTAAGTGGTGGGCTTGATAGCATAGTCGCAGGTTTTCTTACAATGAAAAGAGGAGTAAAACTTGATTTTCTCTATTTTGAAAGTCTACCTCACACTAGCTTAGAAGCAAGAGACAAAGTAATAAAACTTGCTAAAATACTAAAAGAATATGGTAACACTGGTTCTATATATGTAGTACCATTTACTAAAATACAAGAGTCTATCTATAAAAATATGGATAATACATACATGATTACAATAATGAGAAGAATGATGTATAGAATTGCTACTAAGTTTGCTAAAATAATAAAAGCAAATGCTATAGTAAATGGTGAGTCTATTGGACAAGTTGCCTCTCAAACCCTAACAAGTATGAAAGTAGTAAATGACGTAACATCTTTTCCTATAATAAGACCACTTGCTGCCTTTGACAAACTTGAAATAATAGACATAGCTAAAAAAATAGGAAGCTATGAAATAAGTATACTTCCATATATGGACTGCTGCACAGTATTTGTACCACCTCACCCAGTAATAAATCCTCACATTTCTGTTGCTTTAAAAGAAGAAGAAAAATTTAATTTTGACCTAATAGAAGAAGCACTAGAAAACATAATAAAAATAGACTTAACAGAAAAAGAAGAATTTAATGATTTACTATAAGGAATAAAATAAATTAAACCTACATATAATAAAAGTAGGTGAATATATGAATAATCCAAAAATAGAAAGTATGAAATCTGAATTACAAGAAAATATAAAAGACAAAGACAAATTACAAAATAATTACCACAAAACAATTAGATTCAAATAAAATAAAATGTGTGAGTTACACATTTTATTTTGCTTTAATGGACTTTTAATAAGAAATTTGATAAAATGTATATAGGAATAAGAAAGGGCAGTAGTAATTATGATAGTATTATGTATCGGGCATGCTAGTATGGATATAAGTATGTATACTTATGGCTTTCCAAAAGAAAATGAAAAATATAGACTAAAAGAAATGATTGAATCCCCTGGAGGACCTGCATTAACTGCAAGTTTACTATTAGGTAAATGGGGAGTAAATACGTATTATGAAGGCTTAATAGGTAAAGATGAAGAAGGACTTAAAATACTAAAATCCTTAAAAGAAAATAACGTAAAAACAGATTACGTACAAGTAGACGAAAACGTACAAACAACAAAAACTTTCATAATAATAAATAAAAATAATGCTTCTCGTACATTATTTAACAAACTAGATGATTATAATGAAAAACCAAATAAAGAAATAACTATAACTCCAGACATAATACTAATGGACGCAGAACACTATGAATTAAGTAAAGACGCAATTACTAAATTTCCAAACGCAATAAAAGTAATAGACGCAGGAAAACTAACAAAATCTACTATATTACTAGCAAAAGTATCTGATTACATTATATGTTCTAAAGAATTTGCTGAAATTACTACTAAAATTAAAATAGACTATAATAACCCAAGTACACTAAAAAATATATTAAATAAAATGAATGAAATATATAACGGACAAGTAATAATAACAAGTGAAGAAAAGGGTTGCCTTTATAAGTTAGATAATAAAATAAAGCTTATGAGTGCATTAAAAGTAAAAGCAGTAGACACAACAGGTGCAGGAGACATATTCCACGGGGCATTTGTATATGGACTATCTAAAAACTTACCATTAGAAAAATGCCTAAAAATTGCTAACATTGCTGCAGGATTATCAGTAAAAAAACAAGGCTCTGCAATAAGTATTCCAGAAGTAGAAGAGGTACATAGAATTTATGAAAAGAACAGATGACCCATTTTTAAATATATTACCAAGTGTAGATTTACATGGCTTAGATAGAATAACAGCTATTATTAAAACTCGTGAATTTATAACTGATAACATAAAACTAAAAAATTATAAAATAGTAGTAATACATGGAAAAGGTACGGGTATACTAAAAGAAGAAGTTCATAAATTTTTAAAAAAAGACAAAAGAGTAGAAACATTTAAACAAGATAACTTTAATGATGGCCTAACTATAGTAACACTAAAAAATTAAGAAAAATAATTGACAATAAAGCAAAAATAAGGTATTATTTAGTAGTCAGGCAATTATTATGGAGACATACTCAAGAGGCTGAAGAGGCGCCCCTGCTAAGGGTGTAGGTCGGGAAACTGGCGCGAGAGTTC
>CANRHY010000014.1 GCA_947630515.1 uncultured Bacilli bacterium | reverse complement strand
CTGTACTTCCGTATTTAAATCCTACATACATTGTATCATTATGATCTCCATTATATGTTCTTGTACTTCCTATATATTGATTTGTACTATTTCCTTTATCTGCCTCTGGTCCTCCATATAATAATCTTATACTTCCATCTTCATTTGTTCTTATTATTCTCCAGTAAAAGCCCGCAAAACTGACCCAGTTATTTGTTACATTTCCGCTATAATAATAAACGTCTTTGCCTTTTTCTGTAAAGTTTCCAGTTTCTTTATATGCGCCACTTACATCATATGAATTATTCGGATTAACATCATTTTCTCCTACTACTTGGTCAAAATGTTGTCTTTCTGTATTTATTGTATTTGGATATTGTATTTTCATAATTTTGTATAATTGACTAGCTAATGTTTTTGCTTCACCCTTTGTTATATAAAGGTTCCCGCTTAATGTCTCTCCCATATCATCACTTTGGTCTATATCCTCACTATTTAAATATCTAAATTCTATTTTATATGTATGTGTAGTTTTTGGTTGTAATTCTATTCCTTCTATTAGTACTTGGTCACTCTTCTCTGGTGAAGCTGGTACTGGTTCAAAGTCTGACATTGAATATCCTTCACCACCTGTACATATTATTTTATACTCTAATGTATTTGAAGTAAAGCCATTTATTAAGTCTTGTAATACTATATTATAATAAAATACGTCTGGACTTTTACTTTCTACACTAAATGTTTTACTTGTAATCCATGGTGCTTCTATATTTGTTTCACTTATATCTTCTCCATTATGAAATTCTATTGTTAATTCTTTAGTATTAATTACTATCTTCTTTTTATCTCCTGTTATTACTGTACTATAGTATGCTATAGTTACTCCTATTAATATTACTAACACACTTACTATACTTATTATTATATACTTCTTTTTCATATATTATCACCTTCTAACTACGAATATCTCGTATTTTATTATACTATGAAATATTCGTAATTTCAAGAAAAATATACAAAACTATTACAATTTTATTTAACTATTATTCATAAAGTTTAATGTTGCTTTTCAATTTCATATATGTTATAGTAATAAACATTAAGTTAATTTATAATAGTTGCAAAAGGAGTGACATATAATGATAACAAATAAAGAATTAGATAAAATATATTCTATGATTTCAAAAAATGTTAAATACTATAGACTTAATAATAAATCAAAATATGCAGACGAATATGGAAGAATTACTCAAGAAAAGTTAGCCGAAATTTGTAATCTATCCCGTTCAACAATTTCTAATATTGAAAGCGTAAAAGTAAAAACTACCTTTTCAATCGCAGTAATTGCTGAAATTAGCAAAGCACTTAATATTCCATTTGAAGAATTTTTTAAAGAACATGATTTTACTAATATTAAATAAATTGTTAATAAGTTATAAGATATCCACAACATAATGTACCACACGAAATTGATTTGTGTGGTACATTATGCTTTTTTAATAAAATTAAAAACGTCCTTTAAGACGCTTTATATTATTTATTTTGTAAATGCTATTAATCCCATATATCTAGCTCTTTTAACTTCTCTAGCTATATGTCTTTGGTGTAATGCACATGCACCAGTCATTCTTCTAGGTAATATTTTACCTTTTTCATTTACGTACTTACTTATAATAGGTACGTCTTTATAATCAACTGATTTTCCAGCACACATTTGACATATTTTTTTCTTTCTAGGATAAAATTCTTTCATTTATATTCCTCCTTTAAAATGGTAAATCGTCATCACTTAAAGACACTTCATTACCAAAATTTTTAAATGGATCCTCAGTAGAAATATCAACACCATCTTCTTGACTAGGTGTATCCATATAAACAGAACTTGTTGTATCAACATATGCATTAACAGGAGCACTTTCAGTATTATTATTACTATTTTTACTTCCCATAAATTCAACTGAATCTGCAATAACTTCTGTTACATATCTTTTACTTCCATCTTGCGCATCATAACTTCTAGTTTGTATTCTACCCTCACAACCTAATAAATTTCCTTTAAAAACATACTTACCAACATTTTCAGCTTGTTTACCAAAAATACTAACATTGATAAAATCAGCATCATAGTTTCCTTCTTTATTTTTAAAGTTTCTATTAATTGCTAAAGTAAAAGACGCGACTGGATTACCATTAGGCATTGTTCTAACTTCAGGATCTCTAGTAAGTCTTCCTACAAGTACTACTTTATTCATACTATTCTTCCTCCTTGATAATTAAATGTCTAAGCACTCTTTCATCAATTAGAGCTCTTCTATCAAACTCTTTAACTACAGAACTATCACAAGTAACATTAATTAAATGATAATTACCTCTTACTTGTTTCTTGATTTCATAAGCAAATTTCTTTTGCCCTAAATCTTTAGAATTAGTAATCTTACCACCCATATCAGTTAAAACCTTTTCGAAAGTTTCTACAGTGTTCTTTACTTCTTCTTCTGCGATATCAGCTCTTACAATGAACATAATTTCATAATTATTCATTATTTCACCTCCCTTTGGTCTATGGCTTCTTTTTTTAAGAAGCAAGGAGCAATTTTTTGCTCTTTTCTATGGGTATTATAACAAAAATCATATTATTTGTCTATAATTTTGAACAAAAAAAAGACCTTAATACATAATATTAAAGCCTTTATTAAATTATGCTTTTATTTTCTTTAATTCTTCATAGTACATAACTTGCGCTACACTCATATAAGGCCCTACATATATAATAGCTATACCAAATGTAACTCCTACAAGTAATCCCCAACCAATGAAGCTAAGACTAAATACGAAATAATCCCATTTATATCCTGTCATTAATCTTTTACTTTCACTAATTATATCAGTCGCGTTCATATCAGGGTTATCAACAAATATATATGAACTCATTGAATAACTTAACGCTGCTATAATACCTGGAATAATAAAAAGTAATGTCCATAAGCCAGTAAATAAACCAATTAAAAATGTTAGTACAAATATTGGCCATATTTTAGAGTAATATCTAAATAAATCTTCTACTTTTACTTCATTTCCTCTTACAAAATTAAGGTAATAGAATACTACTCCCATACTAAGAGGCATAACTAACACTTCAAGCACTAATGCTACAACTGCTCCTAACATAGACTCTTCTGGAAAAATTGAACTTATTCCTCCAACAACAGCCATAATAACAGCTACTATGATAATAGGTAGTAATAACTTACCAAAGTTACCATTTAATTTATCTTTAGCTGCATTTTTTAGTGCACTTCTATAAATATATCCATTACTACTAAAACTTGTCTTTTCTTCTTTACACTTTGGACACTTTCCATCTACCAAAGCAGACCCACATTTACTACAAAAATTCTTTGCCATTTTTTACTCCTTTCTTTAAACTAATTTATTACCACTCGCATCTGTAGAAATTCCACCAGTGAGTAATAACACAAATTCAACAAAAGCCCATATACCAGTTGCTATTAAGAATAATGCACCTACTAAAATTATAAGTAACATATACCCTACTATAGTAAGCGCTAACTGAGCTACACCTTTACTTGTGTATCCTAAATAGAAATTGTGAACTCCAAAACTACCCAAGAAAAATGCTAGAACAGCAGCAAGAATTTTACTCTTACCACTTACTCCATTATATGTGTTATGACTTACTAACTTTCCACATTTAACACATACATCTGCTCCCTCTGGCAATTTACTTCCACAATTTGAACAATACTTATCCATTTACTTCCTCCTTACTTAAATTATACTACTTTTTCTTTATACATTAAACCTAAAGTAACAAATATCCCCATCTTGCATCTCATAATCTTTCCCTTCAAGTCTTGCTTTACCTGCTTCCTTTACCTTTAATTCACTACCACACTCTACTAAATCTGTATAACTCATAACTTCTGCTTTAATAAATCCCTTTTGAAAATCTGTATGAATTATACCTGCACACTCAGGAGCTTTCATACCACTTCTAAAAGTCCAAGCCCTTACCTCATCTTTTCCTACTGTAAAAAATGTCTTAAGTCCAAGTAACTTATATGTAGTATTAATTAACTTATCAAGTCCACTTTCACTAATACCTATATCTTTTAAAAACTCTAACTTATCTTCATCACTTAACTCTACTAATTCACTTTCTATCTTAGCAGACATTAAAACTAACTCTTCACCTTTTTCTTCTAAATAATCTTTAACTTCATTTATATAAGGATTATCTTCACTTACTAAATCAGTATCAGACACATTAGCTAAATAAATCATAGGTTTCAAAGTAATAAGATTATATGAAGAAATAAAATCCTCTTCTTCTATACTAAACTCTAACTCTCTTAAATTTTGTCCTTTACTTAATGCATCTTTGCATTTATTTAAAACTTCTACTTCCCTTAAAAGTTCCTTATCTTTACTTGTCTCTGCTTTCTTAACAATTCTTTCTAATCTATTATTAATAATCTCCAAATCAGACATAGCAAGCTCTAAATTAATAATCTCTATATCTCTTACTGGATTAATATCTCCTTCAACATGTATAATATCTTTATTAGCAAAACACCTTACTACATGAATAACTGCATCTACTTCTCTAATATGACTCAAAAACTTATTACCAAGTCCCTCTCCTAAACTAGCTCCTTTAACAAGTCCAGCAATATCTGTAAATTCATATTGTGTTGGAATACACCTTTCAGGCTCATACATTTTTTCTAATACTTCTAACCTTTTATCAGGAACAACTACAGTTCCCAAATTAGGATCTATTGTTGCAAAAGGATAATTTGCAGCTAAAATATTTTTCTTAGTAATTGCATTAAAAAGAGTACTCTTTCCTACATTAGGCATTCCAATAATACCAGCTTTAAGTGCCATATAAATCACTCCCCCTTAAAAAACTAAACTTGCTGTTGTATGTATACCAATAGGTAGTCCTGTAATATAAAAACCTACTATTAATATAAACCATAAAACTAACATCCATAATCCATAACTTTTCATATACTTAAATGAGCCAAATATTGTAACTTGATTATTTTTATCATACTTTTCCATATAAGCTATATATATAACGTAATACATCATCAGTGGAGTAAATGCCATAGATAAACTAGAACCTGCCACATAAATTATCTGAGCAAATTCAGGACTAACACTCGCGTTCATTAAAGCAGGAACAACACTACCACTCATCATTTGCCATTTACTAATAGTATTAGTATTAAATAACCCACATATAATTGAAATAACAAATAATAAAATTATAAGTCCAAAACCATTAAAACTAAATACGTTTACTAAATTAGTAAGAAGCGCTGTAATAACTTGCCCTATATTACTTTTCTCAAATACACTAATAAACAAACTTGATACAAATATTAAAACTATAATACTACCAATTCCATCAAGTGAATAAGATAAACACTCACTTACATCTTTATTACTCTTAATATTTCTAGACACAAATCCATAAGCAAGTCCTACTATAATAAATAGGAATGTAATAATAAATACAAAACCTTGATTAAATAAAGAATCTACTCCAAATAACTTATCTATATAATATGTAGCATTTTGATCAAGTAATCCTCCACTAAAAGGAAGTCCTGGTATAATCATATATATTATAACTAAAATATATATAATTGCAGCAATTAAACTAATAACAAAACCTCTTAACTCTCTATTAGTAAACTTAACTTTATCTAAAGTTTCTACTTCATCAAACTCATACTTCCCTAGTTTTGGCATAATAGTTCTTTCTGTAATAATAGTCATTATAATAGAACCAGCGATTAAAGCTACTAACATTATAAATAAACTAAAGAAATTATTTGTAGTATAACCTTTATCTAAAATATTACTTGCTAAATTAGTATAACCTAAAAGTGTAGTCTCCATATTTGTTAAAAACACATTAATACCATACCCAAAACTAACACCCGCAAAAGATGCTATAATACCTCCAAAAGGATGCCTATGTCCATACTTAAATAACATAGCCCCATTAGGAAGTAATAACACAAAACCAATATTACCAAATAAACTAGATATTATACTAAACAAAATTAACATAAATGTAATACCATTTTTACTAAAATTTTGAGTAATCAAAGTAAAAAATGTCTTAGCAAACCCACTTTTTTCCAAAACACCTATACCTATTAATATAATAATAAGTGTACTAAGAGGCGCAAAATTAACAAAATTACTAACTGTATTTGTAATAATATATTTAATACCACTACCACTTAATAAATTATAAACCGAAACAACATTATTAGTAAGAGTATTAGTATATGTATTAACAGTAGAATACTCTGCTTGTAAATTAAATAAACTTAAAATAAAACTAATAATAATAGTCAAAAAAGTTAAAAGTAAAAATATAAATATAGGACTAAATCTTTTATTTTTCATTTTCCACCACTTTCTTTAATTTACGTTCAAATTCTAATCTATCCATCATAATAGTTCTACCACACTTAACACATTTTAACTTAACATCTACCCCAACTCTAATAACTTCCCAAGCATTTTCTCCACATGGATGTCCTTTTTTCATAACGACTATGCTATTAATTCCATATTTCATATTTCACCTATAAATCTATTTTAATATTAATAATCTCTAAAATCCTCTCTAAATCTTTATCACTATCATAAGGTATAACAACACTATTCTTATTAACTTTAACTAAAGTCCCTATCTTTTCTCTTAAAACATTTTCTACTATTCTTTTTCTAGGATCCTTTACTTCAGTTTTCTTAATACTTACCTTTTTCTTAAATTCTCCCCCACTTATAATATTCTCTATATCTCTAACACTTAAATTCTCATTAACTATTCTAAGTGCTAAATCAACTTCTTCATTTGCATCATCTAACTTACTAATACTTCTTGCATGTCCCATACTAATCTTACCACTAGTTACCATATCTTGAACTTTACTAGGTAAAGATAAAATACCTAATATATTAGTAACATGACTCCTGCTCTTTCCAATCTTTCTAGCAAGTTCATCTTGTGTCAAATGCATAGTATCAATCATACTCTTATATGCATTAGCTTCTTCTATAATATTTAAGTCTTCCCTTTGAATATTCTCAAGAAGCGCAACACTCATCATCTCTTCATCAGTAAAATCTTTAACAATCGCAGGAATACTCTTTAGTCCTGCCATCTTAGCAGCCTTACTTCTTCTCTCACCCGCAACTATCTCATAACCCTTAATACTCTTTTTAACTATAATAGGCTCTATAACACCATATTCTTTAATACTAGATGTAAGTTCTTCTAACTTTTCATTATCAAAAGTTTTTCTAGGTTGATAAGGGTTGCTCCTAAGTTCATCTAAACTAATTAAAACAACATCATCACTTTTAGCATTATCAACTATAGATTTCTCAAACTCATTAACATCAAAGAAATCATTACTAAACAGTTGCTCTAGCCCCTTCCCTAGTGCCTTCCTCTTCGTTTCCATCTCTTTCAATCACTTCCTTTGCTAAATTAATATAAGCAAGTGCTCCTCTACATTTTGGATCATATTCTATTATTGGCTTACCATGACTTGGTGCTTCTACTAATCTTACAAGTCTAGGTATTATTGTATTAAACACTTTTTCTTTAAAAAACTTTCTAACGTCTTCCACTACTTCTAATCCTACTAAAGTTCTACCATCAAGCATAGTAAGTAAAACTCCCTCTATATCTAACTTTGGATTAATCTTATTTTGTGTAAGTAAAATTGTATTAAGTAACTGAGTGATTCCCTCTAGTGAATAATATTCACATTGCACTGGAATTAAAACACTATCAGAAGCAGCTAAAGCATTTGTAGTAAGCATTCCAAGTGCAGGAGGACAATCTATAAGAATATAATCATATCTATCTCTAATACTTTCAATTTGAAGTTTCAATTGATCTCCTGGTGCAAAATTCTTCTCTTGACTAGCTGTTTGAATAAGTTCTATCTCAGCACCACTTAAATATATACTAGATGGTATCACACTCAAATTCTTAAACTTAGTCTTAATAATAGCTTCCTTAATATCAGCACTATGTGTAATAACATCATATATACTCTTGTTAATTTCCCCTTTATTTAAACCTAGTCCAGTAGTACTATTACTTTGTGGATCTAAATCAATTAACAAAACTTTTTTACCAAGATACCCTAAAGAACTACTCAAATTAATACTTGTAGTAGTTTTTCCAACTCCACCTTTTTGATTAACGAGCGATATAACCTTTCCCATAATACTACCTCACTATAAAACTATTTTAGCACAAAATAGTAGATTTTAAAATATATAAATTACTTAATTTAATACCTGCTTTTTTATTATATAATAATGAGTAAATAAAGTCACTAGAAAAAGTTAAGAAAAAATAAAATTTTTAAATTTTGAATAATGCAATATAATAAACTCATACTAATAATGGTGAATAATATGACATATAAAACTTTTAATAAAGAACTATTTAATTTTATAGATAACTCTACCTCTTCTTTTACTTCTGTTTTAGAAATAAAAAAAATACTACTAAATAATAACTTTTCTGAATTAAAAGAAAATGAAGAGTGGAACTTATCATATAATAATAAATACTTTGTAACTAGGTCAGACGCTTCCATAATAGCATTTTGTATAGGAAGCAATAATAACTTAAACATAACTTGCACTCACATAGATACTCCATCTTTAATGATTAAACCAAAAAACACTATATATGAAAAAAACTATATGAAAGTAAATGTCACACCTTATGGTGGTCTATTAGATTATGCATGGCTAGATGAACCCTTAAGCATAAGTGGAAGAGTAATAATTAAAAAGGGTACCACTTATTATAAAAAAATAGTAGATTTCAAAAGACCTCTCCTATGTATTCCAAGTGTTGCAATACACCAAAACGAAAACGCTAATGATAATTTAAACATAAATCCACAAATAGATATGCTACCTATTATATCTTTAACAAAAACTAAAGACCCAATCAATGACTTAATAAAAAAAGAGCTAAAACTTAAAAACAATGAAGAAATATGTGACTATGATTTATTTTTATATTCAGTAAGTCACCCTACTTATTTTGGACTTAATAATGAATTTATATCTTCTCCTAGAATAGATGACCTCACTTGCACTTTTAGTGCATTAAAAGCATTTTTAGATAACAAAAGCAAAAACAAAACTAACATCTTCTGTGCTTTTAATAGTGAAGAAATTGGTTCACTTACTAAAGAGGGAGCAGACTCTTCTTTTCTAATGGATATAATAAAAAGAATAAGTGCCTATACCAATATTGATATAAACACTTTCATTAATAATGGTACTATACTAAGCGCTGATAACACACACGCAACTCACCCAAACCACCCAGATAACTCAGATACTAATAACTCTTCTTTCCTAAATGAGGGAGTAGTAATATCTAAAGACCCATCTTCTACTACAAATAGTATCACTTCTTCAATTGTAAAAGGAATATGTACTATATCTAAAGTCCCATATCAAGATTTTGTAACAAAAAATGACATGGCAAGCGGTTCCACACTATCAGGAATTAGTCTAAGACACGTAAGTATTGACTCAATAGACTTAGGATTATGTAGCCTTGCAATGCATGCCTCTAAAGAAGTAATAGGTTCAAAAGACACTTTCTATTTATATAAAACATTTAAAACTTTCTTTGAAACATACATAATAAAAGATAAAGACAAAATAACTTTAAATACTAAAAGTCGGACATCTTAAATAGTTTGTCCGACTTTTACTTCTGCTTAATAAACTTTCTCTACTTCTATAATACTTCTTTCTTTAGAATATCCCACATTAATAGTATCTCCTACTTTAACAAATGGTAAATTATCACTTAAACTAATACTTAATTTATATTTTTTATTATCCACACTTTCTATAAAATAATAAGTATTACCATTTATTACAACCACATTTATACTACCAATTACTACACTCTCTTTAATAATATTTTCTTCACTAATATCAAACTTAACATTATCTAAATAATTTTGAGCAGCTGCCAATATACCTTTACTAGAATCAGTTACCACAACTTTTTGATAATCAGCTACATCAATAAATCCATACATTTTAACTAAACCTTTTTTATCTTTTAAACTAACTAAATAAGTAGGTTTACCTCTTAAATTAATAAGAAGTGGGAAAGTACTAGAATAATTCATATCTTGAACTTGACCCTCAGCACTAGACATAGCGCTGTATTCTTCAGCACCAGGTGCCTTATAATAATTAGTCTTACCAGTTCTTAAATTAGAAAGCACAAACCCTAAATTAGACTCATCATTTACAACACTTGTAATACCAGTATATAAATACACATCATCGTTCATTACTAAATAATTATAACCACTTGTAGTATTAACAACATCTTTTTGACCAAAAACACTATTGAAAAATCCATTTTTATAAGTTCCCCAGTCATCTAATTGTTCTATTATAAGACTAGCTTTAAAAGCATTATCTACCCAAGTAGGAATATCTTCTAAATCATACTTTTTAGATTCCCCACTAATAGGATTTAAAATAATAACCCCAGTAACTTTAGCTTTAAGTTCTACTGCTGTATATTTAATAGTAGGAATTATCCAGTAAGGATTACCCTCATTATCTATCTCAAAAGATATCTCTCCAAAATTAGTAAAAGGATAACTAAATCTTAACTTTCTATATAAATTATCATTAAAATATCCACTAGGAGTATACTTAATTCCTTTATCTAACTTAACCAACTCAGCCTCCCCACTAACACTATTAACAATAACATACCCTTTAACTCCATCTTTTCTATTACTTATCCACTTTATAAAACTAGCATACTCAAGTGGAGTAACCCTAACTATCTTATCATTATAATTAATTTGATTATATAAATCTGACACATTATATTGACTTACAAACTCTGACATTTGTCCCATTACCCTATCTCCTAAAACTATAGAAGAATCTTTATCTATTAAAGGTAACTTATTAAAATCAACTTCACTTATACTACTAGCAAAATCTTTACTCTCATCAACTGTAATTCTTTCATGATAACTTTTAGCATTAAATAATGGACTACATATAAAATTAATAAAGAATATCAAAACAAACACTATAGGTATAAGTATTAAAGAATATATACCTATTTTATCAAATCCTAAATCTAATTTAGTAATACTTCTCTTTCCAAAATTAACTTTAAAATTAGATAATCTCGCCACGTTAAACACAACTACTAAAAAACTAACATAAACATAAAATCCAAAATTAGATAAATTAATTGCGGGTAAAGTAATATAATATAGTACTATACCTACTAACAAAGTTATAATAATAGCTCTTAAATTTTTCATTTTTCCTCCTTAAATACACAAAAAGACAGAAAACTATTCCTCTGTCTTCTTAGCTTTTTTACCTTTTTTATTATTATTGTATTCTTCTACAATTGCTTCAATCTCTTCTTTAGTAAGAGTTTCTTTTTCAGTTAAAGTCTTAGCTAAAATTTGAACAAGTTCTTTATTTTTAAGTAAAACACTTTTAGCTTTTTCATAACACTCATTAATAATCTTTCTAACTTCTTTATCTATTTCAAGCGCTACTGTATCAGAATAATTCTTAGCATTATTAGTATAATCTCTTCCTAAAAATACTTCTCCACTTCTATGTTCAAATTGAACTGGACCTAAATCACTCATACCATATTCAGTTACCATACTTCTAGCTAATTGAGTAGCTTTCTTAAAGTCATCACTTGCACCGGTACTAATCTCTCCTACAAATAACTCTTCACTAACTCTACCACCTAAATAACTTGTAATTCTCTCTAATAACTCATCCTTAGTCATAATAAGAGTTCTCTCTTCTTTAGGAAGCATTTGAGTATAACCTCCAGCCATACCTCTAGGAATAATTGTAATCTTATGAACCTCTTCTCCATTAGGTAGTTCAATACCTAAAACAGCATGTCCACTTTCATGATAAGCTACAACATTTTTCTCATAAGGAGTAACCTTTCTACTAACTTTAGCAGGTCCCATTAAAACCCTGTCACTTGCTTCATCTATTTCATCCATACCAATCGCGTCTTTTCCTCTTCTAACTGCAAGAAGTGCTGCTTCATTAAGTAAATTCTCTAAATCAGCTCCACTATAACCTGGTGTTCTCTCTGCTATATGTTTTAAATTAACACCAGAATCTAAAATCTTATTTTTAGCATGAACACCTAAAATAGCTTCTCTTTCTCTAACATCAGGTAAATTAACTGTAACTTGTCTATCAAATCTACCAGGTCTTAAAAGTGCAGGATCTAACACATCAGGTCTATTAGTAGCTGCAATAATTATAATACCTTCATTAGCTCCAAAACCATCCATCTCAGTAAGTAATTGGTTTAAAGTTTGTTCTCTTTCATCATGTCCTCCACCTAAACCAGTTCCTCTTTGTCTACCAACAGCATCTATCTCATCTATAAATATTAGACAAGGGGCTGTTTGCTTAGCTTGCTTAAACATATCTCTTACACGACTAGCACCAACACCAACGAATAATTCAACAAAATCACTACCACTTATATAATAAAATGGTACACGTGCTTCTCCCGCAACTGCTTTA
>CANRHY010000013.1 GCA_947630515.1 uncultured Bacilli bacterium | reverse complement strand
CTATTTCTGTTTCATTTATTTCTTCTCCATTATGAAATACTACCTGTAATTCTTTAGTATTAATTACTATTTTCTTTTTATCTCCTATTATTACTGCACTATAATATGCTATAGTTACTCCTATTAATATTACTAACACACTCACTATACTTATTATTATATACTTCTTTTTCATACTCCACCTCTTCAGGTATTTGCTAGATACCTTTAGTTTAATTATAAAACTTGCTACGTCCTATGTCAACAACCTTATTTAACAAATTTAGGGTATTTTGTAGTAACCTTTATATGGAGGTAAAAAAATTGAAATTAATAGCTAATGAATATGAACCAAAAGACGTTTTTAAAATTTTGAGAGAATGGACTGAACTTACACAAGAACAAATTGGGTTAGCAATGGGCAAAAAAGGTAGGTCATGGGCTAAATTTATTGAAAATGGAAAAAGCAGATTTTATTTTGATGACGTTATGAAAATGTGTAAGAAGTATGGTATTACTATGATTTTAGAAAAAAAATAAATAATTGAGTAATTTCAATTATTATTTTTTTATTATTTAGAAACCTTTACTATGTGTGTTTAATTCTTCTATATCTTGTAAATTGTATAAAAGTTCATATAATGCTTTAGTTTCTTCTTCTGTTGATAAACTTGATTTTATTTTATCCATAGTTTTTTTCATTATTTCTTTAAATTTTTCTATATAAAGTTTTGCCTCTTCTTCTGTTATACCTGTTAATTCTGAAACTTCATATACATTTCCATTTTGCAATGCATCTCTTATTCTACCTATTTTATCTTCCATTAATTCTACTCCTTTACTACTTATATAATACCACTGTATATTAGAAATATCAATTTACATAAAATTTACAATATTATGTATTTTTATTGGTTGTTTTTTTATATTTATATTATAATGAAAATAGAAATAATAAGGAGATATTATGCTTAGTGATTATGAATTTCCATATAATTTAAATGGTACTGAATATATAGTTCAAGTTGTTTTTCCAAAGGAGAACTGTGGATATAATATTCCATATATTTTAGTTATGCCAAAGGTATTAAATGATAATACTTTATTATCAGTAGAAGTAAATAATTTAGAAACTGATAGTCAAGAAGAATTAATTAATAATGGTTTATTAACTGCAAGACATTTAGCAAAAACACTAGAGGGATTAAATAGTCCTATTTTAGTTCCTATTATTCCTAGTGTTAAAGGGGGTATTCCATATTTTCAGCAATTATCTAAAGAATGTTTTGAACTTAGTAGTAATGAGGTACTATATAGAATAGATTTACAAGTTAAAAATATTATAGAAGAGGTTAAAGCAAAAATATCTACAAAAGTAGATATAAATGATAAGATTTTTCTTAATGGATATTCTGCTTCTGGAGTATTTGCTCAGAGGTTTGCTTTATTACACCCTGAACTTATTGATACTTTGTGTGTAGGTGGCGCGAGTGGAAGTATTCCAATACCTAATAATCAACTTGAGTATCCTTTAGGTATTAAGGATATTGTAAACATTACAGGAGTTAATTTTAATTATGACGATTATTTAAAAATTAAATTCAGGTATTATGTTGGTAGTTTAGAAGACAAGAGAAAAAGTTCTAGGAAAGATGAATTTGGTGAATTTGCACCTATGCATGATATGAGTTACTTTGAAAGAAGTGTACCTTCTCAAGTGGGATTACTTCAAAGAAAATTATTTGGAAAAAATATATTTGAAAGAGCAAAAGCAGAAATAGAAATTATGCAAAAACTAGGTATTGATATAACTCAAATTATTTTTGAAGGAAGAACTCATAACAATTATAATGGTGTTGGCGTTAATGAGCTTGGAGATGAGTTTATAAGAGAGTTATATCAAGAAACACTTAATCATACTAAAAACCTATAACATATTTATTTAATTTTAAAGATATTCTTATTGCCAGTGTTCTGTTTCACCCATATATATTGGCTCATTTCTTGGTATCATGCCGTTTATTTTCATTGCTTTACATAATACTTCATAACTTGAATTTAAAGTATTATTTGCCTTTTTTTCTTTTAAATAATCTAGTAATTCATATGCTTGTTCTTCTGTATCTAAACATCCCAAAATTCCAAGCATTCTGTTCCTATCTACTCCAGGTAATGGGCTAACGATATCTGCAACTTCTCTAATTAATTCTTTCATATAAAACCTCCTCATAAAATTCTATTTCTTTTACTTTAACTATTCCAAAATTTCCATCATCATTTAATAATATAAAATAATAAGTATAAGATTCATCTGTATAACTACTTATTTTTATTTTTTCATTAAGCGCGAGTAATGCATACTTTGAGCCTATTGCTACTGCTTTATTCATTCTTTCATAATCTAGTGAAAAAAATGATTCTGATTTACTATATGGAATAAATTTTGTTTTTCTTTTGTCTAATACTATATATGGTATTAAATCTATCAAGTCATAATTATTGTTGTAGTCTAATGATACCACCTTTTTATTCTCTTTGTCAACTTCATTTTTTGTCATTTAACCTCCTTTGTTAGTTTTTTGGTTTTGCAAATAGAGATACTAAAAAAGCCATTACTATAGTTACTGTTACTCCTCCTGAAGAAGTTGAAAATATATTAGATAGTAAGCCTGTTATTCCATCTTGTTTAAATCCTTCATATGCTCCTGTAAATAATAAGTGTCCAAAGTTAGTTATTGGTACTGTTGCACCTGCACCAGCAAATGATACTAATATTTCATATACACCAAAAAATGAAAGTAAAGCACCTATTACAACTAAAATTGCGTTTAGGTGTCCTGGTGTTAGTTTTGTGTTTTCAAGTATTATTTGTCCTATAGCGCATACTATTCCACTTAGTAAAAATGCATTTAAATATATCATTTTATCACTTCCAAACTTACTACATGTGCAATACTTGGGATACTTTCTTTTATATCTGTACTTAGTTTTGAATGAAGAGACCCAGTAGCAACTAATAGTATTTTTTTATATTTTTCTTTTAATATTTTTGTAAATAATGCAAGAGGTAAACATGCTGGCCCACTTCCTCCAGCTATTAAAGAGCCAGATTCTTCATTAAATAAAAGTACTCCTGCGTCTTTTATGTTATCTACTTTTAATTTATATTCTTTTTCTAAATATTCTTTTAGGATATCTATTCCATATACACCTAAGTCTCCAGTTAGTATTAAGTCATAGTAACTTGGTTTTCTTTTTGTTTCTTTTAGGTGTTCATAAATACTTCTTGCAGCAGCAGGTGCCATAGAGGCACCAAAGTTATTTGCGTCTTTGTATCCTATATCTGTTACTTTACCTAAAGTTATTGAGTCTACTTTTATATTAGATTTTGTGCTAGTGATGAGTGAAGTTACACTTCCTGTTACTGTGAAAGTGTTTACTTTTTTTCTAGGGCTTCCATATTCTATTGGAAATCTAAATTGTTTTTCACTTGCTAGGTTATGTGAACTTGTTGTTACTAATACATTTTTTATGTTTTTTTCTGTTAAAAGTGAAGCAATTATTAGTCCTTCTGTAAAGGTAGAACATGCACTATAGATGCCTAAGTGTGGAATGTTAAAATTTCTAGCACTAAAGTTAGAAGCAAATAGTTGATTTTGTAAGTCTCCACTTATTAGTACGTCTATATCTGTTTCTTTTAGTTTTTCTTTTTTAAGTAAACCTTTTATACTTTCTATTTGATAACTTACTTCTCCTAGTTCTACATTTTTTTCTTTATTGTAGTAGTCATCTATTAATTCATCTGGTTTAAGTTTTATGTTATGTTCATTTCTTCCCATTAGAGTAAAACTACTCTTTATATAAGTATTATTTAGTTTAAGTGTCACATTATCACCCCTTTTAAAAGTGCTAGGAAGAAGGCCGCGACTATTCCATAAAGTATTACACTACCAGTTAGTTTAAATATATTAGAGCCTATTCCTTTTATAAACCCTTCACTATGATGGTCCATTGCAGCAGCAGTCATTGCGTGTGAAAAGCCAGTAGTTGGAATAATTAATCCACATTTACAGAAAGAAACAATTTTATCAAATATACCAAAACCGGTAAGTATGCTAGATATTATTACAAGTAGTATCATTAAATACATATAAGCTTCTTTATCACCCATGTAAAAAGCGGTTTCTAAAAATTTTACAAAACCTTCACCTAGTAAGCCTAATAAGCCACCTGAAAGAAAAGCAATTATTATGTTTTTTATTTTGTTTTCTTTTTTGCTATATTTGTCTACTATTTTTTCATATTCTTTTAATTTCAAAATAACTCACCTAATATTAATATGGTGAGTTATTTATTTTTTATACTATTATGCTACTAAGTTTTGATGCATTTTTTTAAGTATTAATTTTTCATAACGTGATACTTGTACTTGATTCATACCAAGTAATTCTCCAGTTTCTTTTTGAGATAAGTCTTGGAAGTATCTTAAGTCTATTAGTTTTTTGTCAGTCTCTGATAATTTTTCAAGTTCGTTTCTTATGTCTATAAGAGTGTCTATTTTTGTTCTTTCGTCAGTTCCAGTTACTTTTTCTAATGTGAAATCATCTTCTGTAATTATTCCATCTAAGCTTACTACGAACTGGCATCTTTCTATAGTTTCACTTAGAGTTTGTTCGTCAATATTTAAGTAACTACTTATTTCTTTTAGGCTTGGAACTTTTCCATATTCACAAGTAAGTTTTTCTTTAGTACATGTGTATAATTTATAGATTTTTAATGCGTCTGTACTTACTTTCATGGTTCTGTCACATCTAATATACTCTAATATTTCTCCATATATATATTTTATACTATAGGTACTTAGTTTAGCATTACTATCTTTTTTGTAATTTCTGTATGCTTTTATAAGGCCAATGACGCCTACTTGAAACAAGTCTTCTACATTATAAAATCTTGTAAATTTGGAAGCTATTTTGTATATTAGATTTTTGTGTGTTTCAATTACTTCTTCTAGTTCTTCTTTCATATTTTCATCACTCCTAACGCGGTTAATTCGCTTAATGTTACATAAAACATATTTGTATTATCAATTAGAGTTTTTACTTCTTTGTTAGTTAAACTACACAATGTTGTTTTTCCACTTTCTTTTGTTACTATTTCATTAATATCTAAAAGTGCATCAAGTCCATAATAGTCTAGTAAGTTTACTTTGTCTAAGTTGAATACAATATATTTTATTCCACTTGTTAATACTACTGGAAGTACTTCATTATTAAATTGATTTTTTGTTTCTTTTGTTAAAACTCCATCTAATCTAATAAATAGTATTCCTTTTTTAAATTCCATAGATATTTTTAGCATAATTTAACCTCGATAATAAATATAGTACATTTTTAGAAATTTTTATACAATTTCGACAAAACTAGCTATTTATTTCGCTCGACTTTTTTTGACTTTTTTTATAATTAGTATTAATAGTGTTAATAATAAAGATAAACTTAAGAATATTATTATGAACATTTTGTAGTTAAAACTTGAGACTTGTTTTTTTTCTTTAGTAATAGATGCGATTATGTTATTTTTTTCTTCATTTTCTTCTACTTTTGTTTTGTTTTCTTCATTTTCTTCTAGTCTCATATTAGAAGGACTAATAGTATTATCTTCAGTAGTTTCTAAAGATACTGTTTCTTCTTTTTCTATAGTTTTTGTTTCTTCTTTGTTTGTTTTTTCTTCTAGTTTTTCAGTTATAAAGTCATTAGTATCTTTAGTAAATCCTTCTAAGTTTTCATAGTAGCCTGGTACATACATATTAGATATATCATAACATTTATAGTACTTATCTTTGTATCTATATCCAACTGTTTTTACTTCATATAAAGAATCAATTATTTCAGCCACATAGTAGTCTACTACACAAGTTTTACCATCACATACTTTTTCAGTATTACTAAGTAGTACAGAAGCACCAATAGAGATTTCTTCATTAACTAAGTATTCTCCGTTTATTACAACTACATCGGTATCCCCATAGTATTTCATTTCTAATATTATGTCTTCCATGTTATATGGCTTTGATAATTCAATTATTATATTAGCTGTTAAATTTGCATAGGTATCATCATTACCATCAGTAAGTAATGCAAGTTCTTCTTTAGAATTGTAATTTCCTCTTACTGTAAAATCAATGTTTTCTCCACTTTTGGTTTTCATAATTATTTCAGAAACTTTTGGTGAAGCATAGCCTTCTGTTTTTTTGAAGTCTTTAAGTTTTAATATGTGAGCATGTTTTCTACTAAGATTTAATGGTACTGTTGTTGTTTCTATAGTTCTATATGGTGCTTCTTCTGGTTTATCTAATGTGTATATCCAGTCAGTTTCTATATAGTTATCTAAGTCATAATTTGAGCACTCGTTAGTAGCATTCTTTTTGTAGCTTACATTAGTCTCAATAGTTTTATACCATCTATACTTTGTCACCTCCTTTTCATCTGCACTTAGTATTAGTGGTAGTCCTATTAATAATAGAACTCCTAACAACTTTTTTGCTGTTTTCATATGTACTCCTTTCTAGAGGGAGTTTTTTGCCCCTCTATATACTTATTCGAAAAAAATACCCCAAAACGCTTTTTTTTCGTTAAAAAAAGTGCAATTTTACGCGAAATTTTACGTAAAGAATGTGTAAAAAGAGCTATTTTTTTAGCTCTTTAACATATTTTTGTAATTAGTTTTTATTCTCTCATTATGAGGGTTAATAGTTAATGCTTTTAATGCATTTTCTATAGATTTTTCTTTATCACCTATATAAAAGTAACATATAGATAGTATGTCATTAGTTGTTTCGTTCCAAGCAAATTCTTCATTTATGTATGTGTTACTTTTTTCTTTTATACTACTAGCTTTTTCTAATAAACATATAGCTAATGCATATTCTTTTATAAAATAATAAAGGTAACCTAATTCTACATAGCCTTCTTTTAGAAATGGTGTTTCTTTTATAGCAAGTTTGTAGTATTTTTCACTATTTATGTAGTCTTCTTTTGCCATGTAGCACCTTCCTATGTATCTCATTGAAGCAGACCTTTCTTCTTTCCATACTGAAGAGGATAAATTTAAGTGTTTTTTTAGTGTATCTATTGCTTTATCCCAAGAGTTATTATACATGTATTCTCTACCTAAATAATGCATGTCTCTGTCATCTAATGGGTTTTCTTTTACTGCTTCTTCTAATAGTTTTAGATAGTTACTTCTGTCTTTTGTTCTATCTGGTAAATGGTCTATGTAAAATGTATCAGTTGTTATTATGTTTTCTTCACTTTCAGTACAAGTTAATACTTCATGTATTCTATGAGACCACTTGTATTTATTTTTTTTATGTATTTTACTTATGTAATATGAGCTTATTGGGTTACCGTCTTCATCAAATGAAAAGTTTAGGTTATATCTTACTCGGTCAGTGTCTTTTGTCCATATTTTTTCTAGGTTTTCTCTCCAGTTTTTAGATAGTACTTCATCAATATCGGTACAGACGCATATGTCAGTATCTTCTGGTAGTAAATTAAGTGAATCATTTCTTGCTTCATCAAATTTAAAGTGTTCATAAGTTTTGGTAGTAACGTGTACTCCTAAGTTTTTAAGTAAGGTTGCAGAGTTATCCGTGCTTCCTGTATCTAAGACGTATATTTCGTCTGCTTCTTTCATACTTTCATACCATCTATTTATATGTTTTTCTTCGTTTTTGCATATAGCATATACACATACTTTATATTTTTTCATATAGTAGTTTATGTGTTTATTAGTAATCTTGTTAATTTAAAAAGCCCTTACATAAGTAAGAGCCTATATTTATGCAGCTTCTCCAGTTGGGCCTTGAGGTATTGTGAAGTTTAGTACATAGTTTGGATAAGCACCTGTTATTTCTACTTCTGCGTCTGTTCCTGGAGCACCTGTTGCTGTAGTTCCTATTGTGAAGTTTGGGTCGGCTATTGTTGGACCTGTTGGTCCAGTTTCACCTGTAGGTCCTGTAGGACCAGTTGGCCCGGTTTCGCCTGTAGGTCCAGTTGGACCAATTTCACCTGTAGGGCCTACCTCACCTGTTGGACCTGTAGGACCGACTTCTCCAGTAGGACCAGTAGTTCCGGTTTCACCTGTTGGGCCTGTTGGACCTGTTATACCTTGTGGTATTGTGAAGTTTAGTATTGCATTTGTTGGAGTTCCTGTGTTTGTTACTGCTGCATCTGTTCCTGGAGCACCTGTTGTAGTTGTTCCTATAGTAACTGTAGCACTTCCTGTTCCTCCTGTAGCGCCTGTTGTGCCTATACAACAGCAGCCAGTAGATATATGATTTCTATTATACTCTTCTATTTTACATAATGCTCTTTGATATGAATTCATTTTTTTCTCCTTTCATTATTATTCTATGAATTTAAATTTTCGTTGTTTATTTGCTTTGTCTATTTTTTGATAAAGCTATTTATTTTATTAACTATTTTGTTATATGCGTTTTTCATATTTATCCTTTCATTTGGAATTTTTTTAATTCCTAGTATATTGTATGAAAAAAATGTACTTTTGAATGTGTTAAAGTACATTTAGTTTACCACTTAGTAAATCTTTAAAGTAATTTATTAATCTTTTAAAGTATGTTGCTTTCTTTATTTCTTCATTAACTATTAAGTTATAATCTATATCTTCATTATCTATATGTAGTGTAAGAGTTCCTATTTTATTTCCTTTTTTTAATGGTGCTTTTGTTTTTTCTAAATTAATATCATATTTATAATTTATGTTAGTTCTATCTTTTTCTAATACTGTAGTTACATCTTTTTCTAAGTAAAACTTTATATTTCTTTTTTCACTATTATCAATATATATTTCTCCTAAAGATTTGTTTTTATCTAATAGTTTATCTTTATAAAACATACTAAATGCGTATTCCATCATGTTAATAGTGTCTGTGTTTCTATCTTCTTTAGAGGGAGCAGCCATTACTACAGTTATTAGTCTCATATCATTTCTTTTCATAGTTCCAGTAAGACAATATTTTGCGTTTTCTGTGTAGCCTGTTTTAAGTCCATCTAGTCCACTATAGAATTTTATTAGGGAGTTTGTGTTTACTAGCCATATACTTTTTCCGTTTTGGTGAGTAAGAGTTGTTTCGTAAGTGCTAGTTAAATCTAATATTTCTTCATGAGTTAAGAGTTCTCTTGAGATAATTGCCATGTCTTTTGCGCTTATTAAGTGTCCTTCTTCATCTAGTCCATGTGGGTTTTTAAATGTAGTACTTGTGCAGCCTAATTCTTTTGCACGTTTGTTCATCATTGCTACAAAGTTTTCCATAGTTCCACCTACTTTTTCTGCTAAGGCTACAGCGGCATCATTAGCGCTTGCTATTGCAACAGAAGATAGTAAATCTTTTACTGTAGCAGTAGATTTTGCTTCTAAGTATACTTGGCTTCCTCCCATACTAGCGGCATTTTCACTTATTGTTACTTGGTCATTTAAAGAGATATTACCTTTATCTATTGCTTCTACTGTTAAAAGCATTGTCATAATTTTTGTCATTGAAGCTGGAGGCAAAGGTTCATTAGAGTTTTTTTCAAATAGTATTTTTCCAGTGTCTGCTTCCATTATAATAGCGCTTATTGCTGATATGTTTAAAACACTAGAAGTAGTTTCGGCGTCTAAATCATTTTCTTTTACTTCTTCCTTAGGTTTTTCTTCATTTTGAGTGGTTTCTTCACTCTTTTCTGTAACTAAACTACCATCTGCTTTAAGAAGTCCAATAAATAGAAAACTTGTTAAAAAAATTATAATTATTTTTTTCATATACACCTCTAGTAAAGATATTATTCTATAGTACAAAAAAAATGTTAAGTTTATAAATTTTTAATAATATTTAAATTTGCTTGTGATATAATTATTGTAGGTGGTATTAAGTGAAAAGAAAAAAAGTTAAAATTTATTATGGAAATTTATTTTTACTTATAGGTTTTGTTCTTATTTTAGTTATATGTGTTATTTTTCTTTTTAAGAGATTAAATTTAAATAATAGTGATAGTAAAAAAGAAAGTGATACTAATAATTATAAAGAAGTAGAAAGTCATTTACTAGAGTTAGGGTATAATGAGAAAGAGGCAGAAGTAATAGTAGATAATATGAGTGAAAGTGATATTATGGAAATGGATAAAAAGTATGATAAATTAAGTGAGTATGTAACTAAAAAATATTTTCATATTGAAAACATGGATAGGTATTTAAGTTTAGATAAAGAATATGATATAGAAGAAGTTATTATGAGGGTTAATACTAATATAGATAAGCCTTTTTATACAGATATAAAGAAAATAGAAGACCCATCTAATTTGTTAGTTTTAGTAAATAAATATAATAAGTTAGATGAAGACTATGTTCCAGAAGATTTAGTGGAAGTTGAAAATGGCAAATATATGAGGCGCGAAGCTGCAGAAGAAATGAAGAGTATGATAAATGATTTAAAGAGTACTGGGCTTTATATACAAGCGCAAAGTGGATATAGAAGTTATAGTTATCAAGAGGAGTTGTATGAGGGGTATGTAGAAAAAAATGGCCAAAAAGCGGCTGACGCAGAAAGTGCTAAAGCGGGACACTCTGAGCATCAAACTGGGCTTGCAATGGATTTAAGTATTGATGGGACACTTGATGAGAGTTTTGGAGATACTCCTCAGTTTGATTGGTTAAGTGATAATGCTTATAAATATGGTTATATATTAAGATATAAAAAAGATAAGGTTTATATGACAGGATATGCATATGAACCTTGGCATTACAGGTATGTTGGAGTAGAAGCGGCAACTATTATACATAATGAAGACATTACTTATGAAGAATACTGTGTGAAATATTTAGGACTTTATTAGTCCTTTTTTTAATAAATACAAAATAAAAGATAATTATTAATATTATAGAGATTGTTAATATTATGGAAATTCTTATTATTTTTAGTTCAAAAGGAGAAAATTCTTTTTTGTCAAATATGCTTGTTTTACTTGTTTCTTTTTGTGCGTTTTTTTCTTGTTTTATGTTTATGTTGTATGTGTTTGTAATACTTTTATCTATACTTGTTACTTTTATTGTTATTTTATCTTTTGTTTTTTTTAGTAATACATTCATATTAGGGTAAGGAGTTGTATAATCTATATTTAAGTTATCTATGTAATCAATGTTATAGTTAAATACATCGCTAGAAAAGTTTAGGTCTACTCCACTAACTCTTATGTCATTTAAAGTGGCAAGAGAAGTGTTTATTTTTTCTTCTCCTCTTGTTATGTTTAGAGTGTACGAATCTATTAACTCTTCTTCTTTATATACTTTTATTTCTACTTTATTAAGTCCCTCTTTTAGACTAATACTACCAGAGCCAGTTATTAACTCATTAGACCCAGGTGTTACATTTATAGTGATTATTTCTGTTTTAGAGTTAACAAATACATTATAATTTTTAGTATTTATGTTGAAGTCTGGGATTAGTTTTTGGTTATTTATAGATATATCTTCTACTGCATTAAGTTTTATTATAGAAAAAAAGGATATTATAAGTATTAATAAAACTTTTTTCATATTTTTTCTCCTTTATTTTATTATACTTATTATTATATCCTTTTTATCATTTATGATACTTTCTATTTTAAAAGCAGCTAGTACTTCTTTTTCGTTTGGCTTTGTTTTGTTATAATATACTTCTATAAGAGGGGTGCCTACTTCTACATTGTCATACAGATTACTTAGTAGCCTTATTCCTACACTTCTATCTATTTCGTCTTCTTTTTTTAGTCTTCCTGCACCTAGGTCAAATACTATTTTTGATATTTTTAATGGGTCTATGTTAGTTATGTAGCCACTTTTAGTGGACTTTATTATAATTTTATTTTTGCTTAGTGGTAGGTCACTTTTCTTTATGCTTCCCCCTTGGGAAGTAATCCATTTTTTTAGGTAGTGATAAGCTAGACCATTAGATATTACTAAATCTACTTTTTCTTTTGCTTCTTCGTTTGTTATTTTAAGACCTAAAGATACCATTTCTTCACTTATTTTTCTTACGAGATTGTCAAGTCTTTTTTCTCTTTTTCCTAGAAAATAGTCTATTGCTTCTTCTACTTCTATGGCATTACCTACAGTAAACCCAAGCGGAGTGTTCATGTCAGTTAGTATACATACTACTTTTCTATTAAAGTACTTTCCTATTTCAATCATATACTTTGCAAGAGTGGTAGCGCTTTCTATCGTTTTCATAAAAGCACCAGTTCCTACTTTTAAATCTATTACAATGTAAGAAGCACCACTCGCGATTTTTTTACTCATTATGGAAGAAGCAATTAGAGGTATGCTTTCTACTGCGCCTATTTCATCTCTTAGGGCATATATTACTTTATCTGCTGGGGCTAAGGAACCTGTCTGACTTATTAGTGCTACTCCTACAGAATTAACTGAGTTAATAAATTCTTCATTAGTTAGTTTTACTTTGTATCCTTTTATGCTTTCTAATTTATCTATTGTGCCTCCAGTAAATCCAAGGCTTCTTCCACTCATTTTTGCTACACCTATTCCACATGCGGCAACTATTGGGCTTACGATTAGGGTTACTTTGTCTCCTACTCCCCCGGTTGAATGTTTATCTACTACAGGTCTTTTTACTTTACTTAAGTCAAGTATGTCTCCAGTATTAACCATAGCTTTTGTTAGATAGAATGTCTCTTCAAATGATAAACCTTGCTCTTTTATGGCTAGTAAAAACGCTCCCATTACTTCATCAGATATAGTCTTATTTAAATACCCTTTTACCATATGTGTTATTTCTTCTTCTTTTAGTTTTTCTTTTGTTTTTATTTTTTTTATTATGTTCTCTTCTTTCATACTCTCACCTTACTTTTTTCTAATATATAATTTCATATTTTTATTA
>CANRHY010000012.1 GCA_947630515.1 uncultured Bacilli bacterium | reverse complement strand
AAATTGGTCTCTGGAGGGTAGAACTATCCAATGAAAGAGAAAAAAACAAACTGTGAGGTTTGTAATGATTTATTTATAAATCATTTTTGTTCTTTGGAAATGAAAAATAAAGTATTGACAAATCATTTTCTGGGGGGGGTATAATTATTACAAGATAAGAAAATAGAAAGTTTCTTATTTTGAAAATATTAGAAGAAGGAGGAAAAAAAGAAATGGGAGATAACAGAGGACAAACAATATTCTTATCAGTTATAGGAATAGCGACACTATTAGTAACAATAGTAGGAGCAACATTCGCGTATTTCACAACTCAGGTTGATGCTGAAAATACATCGGGTGGTAGTACTTCAGGAACAACTGCTAAAATCGGTGACACAACTGTTAAGTTTGAAGACGAAACAGACGCTAAATATACTGAGTTAGCTTATCCTGGAGGTATTGCTATGGTTGGCGCTAAAGCAAGTATTACAAAAGACCCAGATGCTGAAGACTCTAACGATTATAAAGCAACATATAATATCAAAATAACATATGATAATCCAACCAATACTGCTATGGAGTGGAAACTTTATAGGATAGACTCAGCAGTTACAAAAAGTGAAGTAAAAACAATAGATTGTGGTCTAAGAACTAAAGTAACAGAAAGCGGTGCAACTTATTTATGGTACGCCCAAACTGGAAGTGTAAGCGAAAAAGATAGTTGTAGTTTATCAGAAGGCCTAAATAGTAAATTAACAGACCCACTTGCTTCAGGTAAATTTACTGCTAAAACAGAAAGTACACAAACAGCAACTGTAGAAGAACTAGAATCTAATCCATTAGAAGGACAAACACTTAGTACTAAAACTAATGAAGATGATTATTTCTATTTAGTAGTAAAATATCCTAACACTCAAGAAAACTCTGCTGATGATCAAGGAAAAGTAGTTAAATTTACTTTAGGTGTAGATAGTGATTCTATAAAAGTTGATGTTGATCAAACAGAATAAATTAATAAAAAAGGAGGAAAAGAAAATGGTAGACAATAAAGGACAAACAATATTCTTATCAGTTATAGGTATAGCAACACTATTAGTTGCCATTATAGGTGCAACATTTGCATACTTCACAACACAAGTAAATTCTGATAACGTTTCAGGTGGTAGCACTGAGGGAACAACAGCTAAAATAAGTGGAACAACCTTAACTTTCCAAAAAAATGGTGAACAAACTCATGATTATTTGGATTATCCAGGCGGAATTGGTGTGTTTGGAACAGTAGCTAAATTTGTTAAAGATAATCCAGAAGAAGATAAAAATAATTACACAGCAACTTTTGATTTGGAAATAGACTATAATAATCTTACTGGTACAGCTCTTGGATATACACTTTATATGTTAGAAAATGCTAAAGCAGAACAAAGCTTAAACCCTAATTGTAAGTTAATGACATTTGTTGAGGGAACTAATACTTATTTATGGTATGGAAATCAAAACGATGAAGTAACTGCTTTTGAAAATATTGAAGACTCTCAATGTACATTTGATGGTGGAGATTTAGACGTTTTTGCAGACGCAACTACAATTGCAAGTGGAACTTTAGAAGCTAGTCAACCAGCTGGTAAGATAGATGCAAGTACAAAAGTAGGAGAAGGTAGAATAGATTTAGCGCCACATGGTGTTGAATATCCATTAAAAGGAAGACAACTTGATACACAAGAAGGAGGGACATCTACTAAATACTATTATTTAGTTGTAGAATATCCAAATGAAGGTGACCAAAGTGTAGACGCAACAGGTAAACAAATTTCAGTATCATTAAAAGTAACAGAAGGTTCTGTTAAAGTTGACCAAGGTACAATATCTGAATAAAAATTAATAAAATAATAAGTAGTAACACTATCTAGCACTCTAACTTATATTTAGTTAAGGTTGCTATTCTAATAACGATTTAAAAAAGATTACCCATCTGATTTAAATATAAATAAGATTTCTTTACAACTTTTAATATAAATATTAAGTAAGAGTGTTATCTAGTGTTACTACAAATTTAAAAATTAGGAGAATAATTTCCTAGTTTTTTTTAATGCATAACGATAAATAAACGATTTGTCTGCATAAGTTCCTAAGTTGTCTACATTAAGTTAACCACTACACACAGAATAAAAAAGTGAAAAATAAAGTATTGACAAAACGTTTTATGGGGGGGGTATAATGTTTAATAGATAAGAGAATAGAAAAGAAATCTTATTGAATATTTGAAAGAAGGAGGAAAAAAAGAAAATGGGAGATAACAGAGGACAAACAATATTCTTATCAGTTATAGGAATAGCAACACTATTAGTAACAATAGTAGGAGCAACATTCGCGTATTTTACAACTCAAGTTGATACCGAAAATACTTCAGGTGGTAGCACTTCAGGAACAACTGCTACAATAGGAAACACAACAGTTAAGTTTGAAGATGAAACAAATGCCAAATTAAGCAAACTTGAATATCCAGGTGGAATTGCTATGGTTGGAGCTAAAGCAAGTATTGCAAAAGACCCTGGAGCTGATACAAATGATTATGAAGCAACATTTGATTTAACAATTACTTATCAAAATCCAACAAAGACTGATTTAACATGGAAACTTTATAAAGTGTCAAATAGTTCCCCAGTCACTTTAGAAGAAAAGAACGCAATTGAGTGTGAATTAAACCATAAAGAAGACGCAGGAACTACTATGTTATGGTATGCTGGTAAAGATAGTGAAACTGAAACTGATACATGTAAGTTAACCGGAGCATTGACAACTAAATTAGGTACACAAGTAGCTACTGGTACATTTACTAAAGAAACAGAAGCAGATACACCAGTTTCAGAAGAAAGTTTAAAAGGAATAACATTAAGTACTACAGCAAATCCTGATGATTACTATTATTTAGTAGTAGAATATCCTAACACTACAGAAAATGATGCTGCAGACCAAGGAAAAGTAATAAAATTCACTTTAGGTGTAGATAGTGATTCAATTCACGTTGATGTAGCGCAAACTGATTAAATTTAATAAGTAAAGGAGGAAAAGAAAATGGGAGATAATAAAGGACAAACAATATTCTTATCAGTTATAGGAATAGCAACACTTTTGGTAGCAATTATAGGAGCAACATTTGCATATTTCACTACAACTGTTAATAGTGATAATGTTTCAGGTGGTAGCACTGAAGGAACAACTGCAAAATTAAGTGGAACTACTTTAACTTTCCAAAAGAATACTCAACAAACTCATGAATATTTACAATATCCAGGTGGCCTTGCAGTATTTGGAACAAAAGCTGAATTTAAAAAAGATGACAATGGAGACACTAATGATTATGTAGCAACATTTGATTTAGAGATAGAATACACTAATCCAACTAGTACAACACTTCATTATACACTATATATGTTAGAAAATGCTCCTAGTGAAGCAGATTTAGACCCAGCTTGTGAATTAATAACTCAAACTGGACAAAATGTAGATGGAAAAGAAGCAACATTTTTATGGTATGGTAATGAAGGAGACGATGGCTCAGAAGGTCCAGAAGGAAAAGAGTGCACTTTTGGTGCAAATGCTCTAGCTGCTTTTGGTAGCGCTACAACAGTAGCATCTGGTGATTTAACAGGAAGTGGAAAAATAGATAGAGATACAGAAGTAGGTGGAGAAGACAACAAAATAGAAAGTGGAGATAGAGTAGACCAAAATCCATTAAAAGGAAGACAACTAGATACAAGAGTTGGTGGAACATCTACAAAATATTACTATTTAGTAGTAGATTATCCAAACGAAAATAAAGACCAAAGTGCTGATGCTACTGGAGGAACAATATCAGTATCATTAAAAATAACTGATGGTTCTATAAAAGTAGACAAAGGAACAGTTACTGAATAAAATAAAGAAACAAGAAGTAGTAACACTATCTAGCACTCTAACTTATATTTAGTTAAGGTTGCTATTCTAATAACGATTTAAAAAAGATCACCCATCTGATTTAAATATAAATAAGATATTATAAACTTTTAATATAAATATTAAGTAAGAGTGTTATCTAGTGTTACTACTAATATAAAAATTAGGAAAAATTTCCTAGTTTTTTAAATATTTAAATTAAACTAAATACACACACAACAATTGACAAGTGTGCGTTTTTGGTTTAAAATCATATTAGGTGGTGAAAAATGATATATAGATTTAAAGAAACAAGCGAAAAATTTGGTTCAAATTATCAAATTCAAAAAGCTATAAATGAGTCAAAACTATTTAAAATTGAAAAGGGAATATATTCTGACAAAAAATATAATCATTACTTAGAAGTATTTACTATCAAATATCCTAATGCAATTATTTCTGGTGACAGCGCGTATTTTTATCATAATTTAACTGAAGTTATACCTTATAGAATATATATGACTACAGATAGAAATTCTGGAAGATTTGATGATGATTCTATCCATCAATCTTTCTCTATAAAAAGTCTTTTTAATCTTGGAAAAACTAAAATTAATTATGATGGTATAGATATAAATATTTATAATAAAGAAAGAATGTTACTAGAATTAGTAAAAAATAAAAATAAAACTTCTTATGATTATTATAAAGAAATTATTAATAGTTATAGAAAAATAAAAGAAAATTTAGATATTTTAAAATTACAAGAATATTCTACTCATTATAAAAATGGCAATAAGCTACTGCAAATGATACAAGACGAGGTGTTTTAAAGTTTGAAATTATAATTTCTCTTTTATTTACCAAGTATTTATGATATTATTAAAGTAGAGAAAGGAGAATTTTTTATGAGAAAAAATATTAAAACAACTGAAGGAATATTTCCAATGCCGGTATTAATGATTGCAACATATAATGAAGATGGAACTGTTAATGTTATGAATGCAGCATGGGGAACTATGTTAGAAAGAGATGAGGTTATTTTAAATTTAACAGAAACACACAAAACTGTTAAAAATATTAAAGAAAGAAAAGCATTTACTGTTAGTATTGCTGATTCTAATCATGTGACTGAAGCTGATTACTTTGGTATGGTTTCAGGAAACAACACTAGAGATAAATTTGAAAAAAGTGGACTTACTGTAACTAAATCAGATAATGTTGATGCCCCAATTATAAATGAATTTCCAATATGTTTAGAGTGTGAATTTATTGAATATGGAAATGCTGGTGTAATAGGACATGTTGTTAACGTATCAGTAGATGAAAAAGTTATGACTGATGGTAATGTTGACATATCTAAAGTATCAGCAATAGCATTTGATCCTTATACTCATGGATACTATAAAGTAACCGAAAGAGTAGGAGAAGCTTTTAAAGATGGATTAAAAATTAAATAAAAAAAGAGGTATAATATGTCAGTAGTAGAATCAAAAATAAGCCGTTTTTGGTTGTTTTTAGCAAACCCAATGGTAGCTAAAATAAATAAAATTGAAGAAACAGGCGAAAATGGAGAAGTATTAAAAAGAAATTCAATAGTTTTAAAAACATTATTTTTCATATTACTAACAGCTATAGGAGTAGGATTATTCTTCTTAATAGATAAAATAGTTCCAACTCAATATGTAGTTAAAATAAGCGGGGTAAAAGTAAACATAATAGAAGCATGTATCGCTTTTGGTGGATTATTCTTAGGACTTTTAGGAACACTTATATCATTTAAATTTGTAAAAAGTGCCTCTTTATTTGGATCAATTTATTCATTAATGATAGGTTATTCACTTGTATTTGCATCTAATTTTGCAGGAAGGTCTTATGTAATTCCTGTCTTAATTGCATTAGGAATTACTATGTTAATAGTATTAGTTATGTCAATTTTATATGGTTTGCATATAATAAATATAAACAAAAAATTTGTATCAATAATAGTAACTCTAATAGTAGTAGAAGGTTTATTAGCCCTTCTTGTATACATCACATCTTTAATACCTGCCACTACGAAATATGCAAAATTAATTATGGAAAACAAAATTCTAGTTTTAACTCTTAGCATGATTGGAATAGTAATAGCTTCACTTTTCTTATTAGTTGACTATGAAATAATAAACAACAGTATAGAAAAACAATTACCAAAAAAATATGAGTGGTTATGTGCTTATGCACTATCATTTTCAATCATTGAATTATACATAAAGATATTAAACTTTATATTAAGGTTTACTCAAAAAGATGGCGCTGAAGATTAGTATATTTTAGGAAAAATGTGTAAAAACGCTTAAAAAAGTATGAAATTTTGTGTAAATTTGTCATAAAAATATAGGAATTTTGTGAAAAATATAGTTAAATTTTCAGGAATTTTGTGATATAATATAAACGGAAAGGTGAAAAAATGGAAAGATTAAGAAGAAAAGTAGATGAATATTTAACAAAGTGGAAGAATGACAAAGACAAATTACCATTAATAATAAAAGGCGCAAGACAAATAGGAAAATCAAATGCAGTAGAAAATTTTGCAAAAAATAATTACAAAAATTTAGTTGAAATAAATTTTGCATTACAAAACCAATATAAAAGCATTTTTAATGATGGCTTTGAAGTAGATACAATTATAAGAAACATTTCATTAATAAATCCAAACTTTGTATTTGAACCAAATGAAACTTTAATATTTTTTGATGAAATACAAGACTGCGTTAATGCAGCTACATCTCTAAAATCATTTAATATAGATGGAAGATATGATGTAATATGTTCTGGTTCTTTAATGGGTATAAACTATAAAGAAATTGAATCCAATAGTGTTGGTAATAAACAAGATTATGAAATGTATCCATTAGACTTTGAAGAATTTTTATGGGCAAAAGGATATAAAGATAGTCAAATAAACGATTTATATAATTATATGATAAATTGCGAACCTATTCCAGAACTAATGTATAATGTTATGATGGAAAATTTTAAAGAATACATGGTAGTAGGTGGTATGCCCGCAATTGTAAAAAGATTTGTAGAGCAAAAAAACTACTCAAAAATTTTAGATATGCAGCGTCAAATAATTTTAGATTATGAAGAAGATATAACCAAATATGCTTCTAGTTTAAATAAAACTAGGGTACTAAATGCATATAGAAAAATTCCTGTATTCTTAGGTAATGAAAATAAAAAATTTCAAATTTCAAAAATCGAACGTAATGCAAGAAATAGAGAATATGTAGGAGTAATCGAGTGGTTAGATAATGCTGGAATAATAAATGTATGTTACTCTTTAGAACAACCAGAGTTACCTTTAAAAGGTAATTATAATCCTGAAAATTACCGAGTATACTTTAAAGATATAGGTTTATTAATAGGCTCACTAGATGATGAGGCACAAGAAGACTTAAGAAATAATAAAAACTTTAATACTTATAAAGGTGCACTTTATGAAAATATAGTAGGTAGTATGCTAGTAAGTTCTGGTTATAAATTATATTTTTATAAAAACGAAAAAGGAACAATAGAAATGGACTTCTTCATAAGAGATGCAAGTTCTTTAATACCAGTAGAAGTAAAAGCAAATGATAACAGCACAAAATCATTAAACAAATTAATAGAAAGTGACTCATATAAAGATATAAAATATGGAATAAAATTATGTAATAAAAATATAGGATTTAATGGTAAATTTTATACATTTCCTTATTTTCTAACATTTTTACTAAAGAAATTCCTAAAAGAGAAAAAAGATAATATTTAAAATGTGGATTTTAATTTCTACATTTTTTCTTATTGTAATTAAATAATGTAATTTTATAAAATAAGTGATATAATTATATCATGAAAAAAATAATTTTATTGTTAATAACTCTCTTGTTATGCACATCTTGTATAAAAAAAGAGAGTAATGAATATAAGATTTATGAAGAGTTAACAAAAGAACTACAAAAAGTAGATAAAACAACTGAAAATATTCCACTAAACATAACTATAGAAGTAAGTGAATTTAATGATTCATTACTCACCTACAGTGCTTTAATAGATAAAGACCCAAGTGGTATGTATGAAATTACAGGTTTACTTATTCACAATAAAAAGACAGATAACATGTATCCATCAACAGGAATATTTGATGAAAAAATATCACTTCAAAGTAATGAAGAAAAAAAGGGAATAAAACTAACTGGATATGTAGAAAAATATGAAGATATAGAATTTAAATTACTAATAAAATACAAAACAGAAAATAACGAAGAAAGAAAATATTACTACATATACGAATATTCGACAAATAATTAAAACAAACTTTATTATAATCACTTTAGGTGAAAACAATGAAAGTAAAATTATTTGATGAATCACATGAAAAAGACTTAGAATTAAAAATAAATACATTTCTAAGTACAATAAAAGATAAAGAAATAATTGATATAAAATATCAAGTAGCTGTATCTATATTTAGTGAAGAACAAATCTATTGCTTTTCTGCTATGATTATATATACAGAGTAAGGAGTAAAAAATGAAAAAGAACTCATTTGTAGAAGGAACTTTTATAGCAACATTTGCAATAATACTCGTAAAAATACTAGGTATGCTTTACGTAATACCATTTTATAAAATAATAGGAGAAGATGGTGGGGCTTTATATAGTTATGCATATAATGTATATAACTTATTTCTAAACATAAGTACAGCAGGTTTACCTATCGCAGTAAGTAAAATAATAAGTGAATATAACACACTAGAAATGTATGAAGCAAAAGAAAGGGCATATAAATTAGGAAGAAATATTATATTTATAATTTCTTTAATAGCATTTTTCTTCTTATTTGTTTTTGCTGAAGACTTTGCTAGATTAATATTAGGAGAAATAACAGGTGGTAATACACTTAAAGATGTAGGACTTGTAATAAGATGTATATCATTTTGCTTATTAATAATACCATTTCTATCAGTATCAAAAGGTTATCTTCAAGGACATAAATACATAACACCTTCTAGTGTAAGCCAAATAATAGAACAAGTAGTAAGAATCGCAGTTATTCTATTTGGTTCTTTTGTAGCCATTAACGTACTACAAAAAAGTGTCTCTATAGGTGTAGGAGTTGCTTGTCTTGGAGCTTTCTTTGGAGGACTAATCGCATATTTTTACATAAGATATAAAATATACAAAAACAAAGATAACTTTAATACACAAAAAATTACAAAAAAAGATAAAGTAGAAAATAAAGAAATAATAAAGAAAATAATCTCTTATGCAGTACCTTTAATAATAGTAAGTATAGCAACAGATATATATAGTATAACTGATATGACTTTAGTTGTACGTGCTTCTTACTCTTTAGGCTACACAGGCGCGGTAAGTGAAACAATCTCAAGTATAATTGCAACTTGGTCTCCTAAAATATGTATGATTATTAATGCAGTAGCAATGGGACTTACCACAAGTCTAATTCCTCATATGGTATCAAGTGTAGCAAAAAAAGATTACAAATCTTCTGAAAGTAAATTTAACCAAGCAATAAGTATAATAATATTTGCAACTATACCTCTTGCATTAGGTCTTTCATTTTTATCAGAACCAGTATACTACATATTTTATGGAATAAGTGAATATGGTGGTCCTATACTAAAATACACTTCATTTGTAGCATTATTTGCATCTATCTATATAGTAATAAGCATGGCTTTGCAAGGACTAAATAAATTTAAAGTAGTATACCTAAGTACTATATTAGGATTTCTAGTAAATGCCTTACTTGATATACCTTTAATGTATCTATTTAATAAGCTTGGTCTTGAAGCATTTTACGGAAGTATCTTAGCCACAATCTTAGGTTATGTACTTTCTTACATAATCGCACTAACTTACCTAAAGAAAGAATTAAAATTTAACTATAGAAGCATAAGAAAAAATATTGTGAAAACTTGTATACCATCTATTCTTATGGTAATCGCACTTTTAATAGTAAGAATATTTATACCTTTACAAATCACAAACAAACTAAACACAATAGTACTATGTGTTCTATATGCTTTAGTAGGTGGAATAGTTTATATATTTACCTCTTACAAACTTGGACTATTTGAAGAAATATTTGGAAGTGAATTTATGAATAGAATATTAAGGAGAAAGAAAAAATGCTAAAAGTAGAAAACGTAACAAAATATTATGGAGATAATCCTGCAGTAAAAAACTTAAGTTTCACAGTAAATGATGGTGAAATCTTTGGCTTACTTGGTGTTAATGGGGCCGGAAAAACAACAACATTTAGGATGATTATAGGTCTACTTGATAAAAGCGATGGAACAATAACATTTGATGGCTCACCAGTTGACTATAAAGTTACAGATAAAATAGGTTTTTTAACTGAAGAAAGAAGTCTACTTACTAAACTTACAGTATATGACCAAGCCTTATTTTATGGTGGATTAAAAGGTATGGACAAAAGTGAAATAATAGAAAGACTAGATTACTTATTAGAAAAATTAGAAATACAAGAATACAAAAATAGAAAAATAAAAGAACTTTCAAAAGGTAATCAACAAAAAGTACAATTCATAATGAGCATAATAAATAAACCTAAATTATTAATACTAGATGAACCATTTTCAGGATTAGACCCTATTAACATAGAACTATTTAAAAAACTTATACTAGAATTAAAAAGCGAGGGAACTAGCATAATATTCTCTTCTCACAGGATGGACCATGTAGAATACTTTTGTGAATCTCTTCTTATATTAGTAAAAGGAAAAACTGTATTAAGTGGAAATTTAAAACAAATAAAAGAAGACTTTAGAAAGAAAAACATAATAATTGAAGGCGACATAGAAAAAGAAAAACTAGAAAAAATAAAAGGAGTATTAGGTGTAAGTTTTAATAAAGGAGAATACCTAGTTAAAATAAATGACATGAGTATAGTAGATAAAGTATTTAAATATGTCTCTACTTGCAAAAATATCACAAAATTTGTAGTAGAAGAACCATCACTAAATGAAATATTTATTGAGAAAGTAGGTGGAAGCTATGAATAAAAAACTAAAACTACTAATAAAAGATGGAATAAGAAAAAAACTCAATACAAAATGGTTTAAAATAGCTAATATAATATTACTTTTAATAATAGTTTTACTTACTAACATAGATTCAGTAATAAATTTCTTTGGAGGAGACTTTAGTGATCCAACTAAAATTTATGTAGTAGATAACACTAATACTTTCTATAATGATTTAAATAAAAGCTTAGAAGAAAGTCTAAAAATAATACAAACTAAAATTGAAATTGAAGAGTATAAAAAAGATGCAACAAAGTTAAAAAGTGATATAAAGGATAATGAATCAAAAGATATAATATTAGAAATAAACAAAGTTGATAATGAATACATAAGTACTATAACTTCATTTAATTATGTAGACGCAATCACAGTTGAACTTCTTACAAATTCACTAAACAACATTAAAAAAGCAAAAGAATTAGAAAGTAGTAACATAGATATAGATGAGTTAAATAAAATAAATACACCAATGACTATAAACAGAACATACCTAAATGAAGACTTAGACGAAAACTATGAATTAATTGAATACATTAGTGGACTCTTAATCCCAGCATTTATAGTACCTTTCTTCATGTTAATAATAATTGTTATCCAAATGATAGGAGCAGAAATAAATGAAGAAAAATCTAGTAAAAGTATGGAAATAATAATAAGTAGTGTAAGCCCTAAAGTACATTTTATATCAAAAATAATAACTGCAAATTTATACGCAATTATCCAAAGTATACTATTTATATTATATATTGTAATAGGTGTATTTATAAGAGGTTTAATTACAAAAACAAACCTAACACAAAGTTTTGGAGGAAACATAAGTGGGCTATTAACTCAATTTGTAGAAAGTGGTATGTTACATAAAATATTAACATGTCTTCCATGGGTAATAATAATGATACTTTTATCTTTCGTAGCATATTCTCTTCTTGCAGGAATACTAGCATCGATGACAACAAATCAAGAAGACTTTCAACAATTACAAACACCAATTATGATAATAATAATGATAGGATACTTAGTAGCAATACTAGCTTCAACTTACGAAAAAAGCACATTTATAATAATACTATCAGTTATACCTTTCTTATCTTCTATAATCGCCCCTGTCTTACTACTAATCGGGCAAATTGGTTTACTAGAAATAATGATAGCTATAATATTACTAATATTAACAATATATGTACTTATAAAATATGGCTCAAGAATATATAAAGTTGGAATACTAAACTACAGTGGAAATAACTTATGGAAAAAAATATTTACCTCTTTAAAAAATAAAGAATAAAATGTATAATTATAAGAGGGAGGTAATAGGTAATGAAAAAACAAATAATAATTATTAACGGAACAGGTGGAAGTGGTAAAGATACATTTGTAGAATTATGTCAAAAATATGAAAAAGTAATGAACTTTTCTTCAGTAGATAAAGTAAAAGAAATAGCAAGCATAATAGGTTGGAATAAAGGAAAAACTGAAAAAGATAGAAAATTCTTAAGTGACTTAAAAAGACTAACAACAGAATATAATGATTTATCTTTTAATAGTATAACTAAGGCTGTTAATAAATTTTATAAAAATAGCGACAAAGTATTATTTATCCACATACGAGAACCAGAAGAAATAGAAAGAGCAAAAAATGCATTTAATGCAAAAACATTACTAATAAAAAGAGAAGGTTTATCTAATATAGAATCTAACTATTCTGATGCTTCAGTTGATAACTATAACTATGACTATATAATCATAAATAAAACACTAGAAGATTTAGATAAAAAAGCACAAGAATTTATTAGTATGATAACAGAAGACAATACTTTAAGAAGATAAATTAATTTAAATAATATAGATGGGGAGGTGTTATAATGGACAAGACGTTAATGATTGCAAAATGGTTTTGTAATAATAACAATATAGTTAAGACAAATTCATACGATGGAAATGTTTTACTAAATAAACTATGTTATTATTCAAAGGCGATGTTTCTATCTTTAAATCATGACATAATAAAAAAAGATATTGAAGCATGGAAAAATGGACCAGTGCTACCTTATGTTTATACAAAATATCGTTATGACGATTTATTAAATTTAAACGTAGAAATTAAATTATCAAAAGAAGAAATAAAAGTGCTTCAAATTATCAATAGGGTTTATGGGTATTTAAAAGTTGGAGATATTTCTAAACAAACAAAATGGAAATTTTTATCTAAAACCAATGAGGAAATATTAATAGAATATAAAGAAGAAATGCTAGATTTATATGATAGTTATAAAAACGAAGAATTTAATGAAAAATTGGAAATCATAAATGGAAGATATTTCTTTATTACACCAGATATAACACTAACTGATG
>CANRHY010000011.1 GCA_947630515.1 uncultured Bacilli bacterium | reverse complement strand
TTACTTCTTCATTTGTTTCTTCTTTACCTATTACACTACTTAAGTTTTCTTTTAATAAAGATATACCTACTTTAATTGTTAGTAAACTTAAAGTAATACCACCTAATAAATCAGCATATTTTAATATACTTATGTATTTACTAAAAAGGGAAGTTATTAAAAATATTAAAGATAACATACTAGAGTAAGCATCATATCTACTTTCTGTTCCGTTAGATTTTAGTATACTACTATTTAATTTAACTGATTTTTTTAATAAGTATGTACTTAATATTAGTTTTGTTATTATACTTATTATTAACACAATAAGTGAGTATATATTAGTTGTTACAACACTACCATTTAATACATTAGTAAGTACAGATATACCTAAAGAAATTATAATAATACTCATTATCATACTAGTAATATATTCGACTTTGCCATGACCTAGAGGATGCTCTACGTCTGGTTTCTTACTTGATATTTTACTTCCTACTAAACTTATTATATCAGTTAAAGAATCACTTAGTGAGTGTACTGCATCAGAAAGAAGTGTTTTTGATTTGGTGAAAAAAGCTCCTAGTAATTTTATCATACTAAGGGTAAAATTTACTAGAAAACTTTTATATAATATTTTTATTATCATTTTATTACCTACTTTACATCGTACCAGTTAGCGCCATAATCTACTTCTACTATTAAAGGTACTAATAATTTATATGCGTTTTCCATTATATCTGTGACTAATTTAGTCATTTCTTCTTTTTCATCTAATGGAACAGTAAATACTAACTCATCATGTACTTGAATTATTAATTTGCTTTTTAAATTTCTTCTTGTTATTTCTTTATCTACTTCTATCATTGCTTTTTTAATAATGTCTGCGCTGCTTCCTTGTATTGGAGTATTAAGTGCCATCCTTTCTCCAGACTTTTTTATAAGATAATTAGTGTTTTTTAGTTCATCTATTTCTCTTTTTCTATTCATTATAGTTCTTACATAACCTTTTTCTTTTGCATCTTCTACAATATAGTCCATATATTTTTTAACGCCTTCATACATACTTAAATATTTATCTATGAATTTTTTAGCTTCTTTTGGAGTAAGACTTAAGTTTTCTCCTAAGCCAAAACCACTTATTCCATAAACTATACCAAATATTACTGCTTTTGCTGTTCTTCTCATGTTTTTACTTACTTCTTCTATAGGTACTCCAAATATATCACTAGCTACTTTTGTATGTATGTCCGCGTGATGTAAAAATGCATCTATTAAGGCTGGGTCTTTTGAGATGTGAGCTAATATTCTAAGTTCTACTTGACTATAGTCACTTGTTAGTATAATACTTCCATCTTCTGGTAAAAATGCTTTTCTTATTTTTTTACCTTCTTCACTTCTTATAGGAATATTTTGTAAGTTTGGTTCTATCGAAGAAAGACGACCTGTTCTTGTTATTGTTTGTTTAAATATAGTATGAATTTTACCATCAGGCCCAATGAACTTTTTAAGTGAGTCCATATATGTATTCATAAGTTTTGTTAAGTTTCTGTGTTCTAGTATTAGTGGTATTATTGGGTGAGCATCTACTAACTTTGTAAGTGTGTCATGGTTTGTTGGGTAACCATTTCTTCCCTTTTTCTTTCCATGAGGAAGATTAATGTGCTCGAATAATACTTCTCCTAGTTGTTTTGGACTTGATATATTAAATTTAAGACCAGCAAGTTCATAAATGCTTTCTGATATTTCATCTATTCTTTTTCCTATTTCAGATTTCATTTCATCTAATACTTCCCCACTTACTCTTACACCTGTTATTTCCATTTTAGCTAGTACACTTACTAAAGGCATTTCTATTGTAGTAAATAAATCTAACATTTCTTCTTCTTTTAACTTACTCATTAACTCTTCATAAGTATTATATATATACATACTTTTTTTAGATAAGTTATTTATGAAATTATCCATATTTACTATAGTGCCTTTTTTAACTAAATTTTCATAAAACTCAATATTGTATCCTTTTGTATTAGCTAAATAACTTATATCTTCTTTTATATTTGCATTAAGTAAGTAGGAAGCAATTAATGAGTCAAAGTCACAATTTGGTAAAGTTATGCCGTATCTATTTAGTACTACTATATCTTTTTTTAAATCAAATGTGTATTTTGCATATTCAAATATATCTTTATTTTTAAGGATTGCTTCTTCATCTAAAAAGTAATTATTTACCCCATCATATATACTCATACCTAAGAGTGA
Source organism: uncultured Bacilli bacterium (assembly GCA_947630515.1). GTDB lineage: Bacteria > Bacillota_I > Bacilli_A > RF39 > UBA660 > MGBC139354. The sequence goes on along the minus strand of CANRHY010000011.1, from coordinate 11,165 downwards.
TGCATAATGGTAGTTTTCAGCACTAACTTCTATATAGAAAGCAAATGGTTTATTTATATCTAACTTATCAGTTACTCTTATTATATCTATTTTTTCTTCTTCTTTTTTTACATTTTGTTTTTTAATTAAAGAATAAAACTCTAACTCATCATATATATTAAATAACTTTTCTTCATTTACTTCTTTTTTTCTTATATCATCAAACGTTAAATTAAGTGGTACATCTTTATAAATTGTAGCTAGTTCATAAGAAAAGTATGCACTTTCCTTCCCTTCAATTAGTTTTTCTTTTACTTTACCACTTATTTTATCAATACTTTCATATACTCCATCTAAACTTCCATATGTAGTAAGTAAATTTAGTGCAGTTTTCTCCCCTATTCCTTTTACACCTATTATATTATCAGAAGAGTCCCCCATAAGAGCTTTTAAATCTATCATTTTAATAGGGTCTATTCCATAAGTAGTTCTAAATGTAATTTCATTCATTAATATATAATCTTTTTGTTTTAAAAGTTTTACATTTACATCACTACTTATTAATTGTAATAAATCTTTATCACTACTTATAATAGTTGCATCATACATTTTATCTATATCAGCCATTTTTGCAAATGTTCCTATTATATCATCAGCTTCATAATCATGAATTGCTACTGCCTTTATTCCAAGAGCATCTAATATTTCATAAGCTTTAGGAAATTGTATTAGTAAGTCTTTTGGAGTTTCTATTCTACCAGCTTTATATTCACTATATTTCCTATGTCTAAAACTTTTTCCCTTATCAAATGCAACCATTACATATTCTGGATTTTCTTCTTCTAATATTTTATTTATCATAGTAATAAATCCATATAAAGCATTTGTTGGAAAGTCTTTTGAATTTTTCATTAAATTCCCATTATATGCAGTTGCATAATAACTTCTAAATAATAAGTTATTTCCATCAATTAATATTGCTCTTTTCATTTTACCACCTACTAATTTAAGTATATCATAGAGAAGACTTTTAATAAAGTTAAAAATGCCCCACTAAAGAAAAAAAGTCCTATTATTTCTATAGAACTTTTATAGTCATTTTATGTATGACTTCTTTTACATTTTCTTGTTTTTCTCTAAATCTTAATGAATTAAAATTAATTAACTCTGCTTTTTCTCTAGTACCCACTAATTTATCATAAGTAAAATCATTATCACTTGGATATACATATCTTTTTTCATCTTGTTTAATAACACCATCTATGACACTCAAAAATACGTCAAATCTTTCTATAACATTAGATATAAAACTTATATTAGCGCTTGTTTCATAATTTTCTTCATCTACATAATATAAAGTTTTAGTTAAAGATAACTTATCACTATTAATTATATTATCATATTCTTCTTTAGTTTTAATAAAAGTCGCATCTTTTAGAATTTTTCCGTTTTGTCCTCTCTCACTTTGAGCACTGCTAGTATTATGATTATATACTTCATAACTAACTTCACCTGAAGCAAGAGTATTTTTTACTAACATTAAATCGCTTTTTTTATATTCTTTTCTACTTTTATTTTTAATTTCTTTAGCAATAACTATAAGAGCTGTAACACCTAACACAGAAACTAAAGTTTTCTTTATATTATCTATTTTCATAACAACCTCTTTCCACGATATGATAAATCTATACCATTATTTAAGTCAGTCTCTATAGCTTTAATTTCTTCCATAGTAAATTCTTCTCTATCATTAATTAACTCTTTGATAGGTATTACCAAAATTCCTACTTTATTATACTCACTTTCAAAAGAATCTAAAATATATGATTCATAAGTCTTTCTTTCAAGTCCATCAATACTATAGATTAACTTTCTATCAGATATTATATAATTAGGATTAATTACTCTAGCCCTATAAGACATACCACTAGAATTTTCATTTTTAGTAGACGTTGTAGTTAATTCTAGAGTTTCAGTATTATCTAATACCCCTTTATATGTTCTTCTACTAAATGTGTTATTTTCATCTGTAATTAAATCTGCTAACTCTGTCCTTTCAAATTCTTTTTTAACAATACTTGATGCATCTTTAGTAAGATATGAAGAACTTATCTTACTATATATCTTATATGTTTCTTTTTGATTAGCAAAGTCTACTAACTTCACTACCATTAAATCGTTTGAACTATATTTCATACTTACCCCCTTCAAACTAATATAATTGTACCATAAAAAGTCTAATTTGTCAATTAAGTATACCAAAATTTAAAATTGGCGTGCGAATTTTTAATTTTCGTACATATTAAAAAATTTCCCTAAAATATTGGGAAAATTTATATTGACTTATATATTTTGTAGTGATATATTGGTATTACTGAGTCACTTAGAAGTAGGCGGACTGGTCCTCTAATCTTTGCAAAAAAGAAAGAGGGTGGTCCTTTATGAGAAGGAGTGTTAATTGCAAGATTATGTTTTCTTGATTATTATCTTGGTAATAATCAAGAAAATACTTGATGACGACAGCAACAAAAAGCAATAAGTGCTTTTACTCGGGGGTCTTTGGTTATAGCAGATCTACTATGCATCTAAAAAGAACGCCTCTTCTTGCTTGGTGGCGTTCTTTATCCAAACTGGACCAAGTTCGCCTGCATAGACCTAGGCGACTCAGTTTTTTTATTATATGAAGTTTTCACTTCTGTATACATTATACCAAAATATATTCATTATTTCAATTATATATTCGTGGAATTTTTATTAATGTCAACGCTATTATTACTCCAAGCATATTAAGAATTATGTCGTCTATATCAAAAAATCCTATTTTAAGTATTAACTGTAGTGTTTCTATGCATATTATGAATATTAAAGTTATTATGTATATATGTTTATTTTTTAGATTAAATAATAATTTTATAAATATACTAAATGGAATAAAAGCAATTATGTTACCAAATATGTTTCTTAGTAGGAATCTTGTACTTACTTCATTACTAAAATATTTAGTAATTATTTTTATAATATTTCTTAGCGGGATTAAATTTATTTCATAATTTCCTATAGTTCTACCTAAATAATTTTTAAATAAAGTTAGGTATAGTAAAAATATTAAGTATGTAATAAAAATTATAGTTATAATTACTTTTGTTTTCTTTTTCATTATCCAAATAAATCAAGAGATAATTGGCTACTTTCAGGAAGTTCTTCTAATACCCCTAGTCCTCTCATTTTGTCCATAATTGCTTGTGATATTTTACCCCTTACTTGTAAGTCTTCTATACTAACATAAGGTCTATCATTTCTTTCTTCTACTATTTTTTTAGCTTGCACGTCTCCCATTCCATCTAATACTGTAAATGGTGGGATTAATCCTGTACCATCTTTATTTATCTTAAACATAGTAGCGTCACTTTCAGTTATACTTATATTATCTATATGAAAACCTCTATACATCATTTCATTTATAATAGATAAACTTGATAGAACAGATTCTTCTTTATTAGATTTATCAAAGCCTTTTTGTTCTAACTCTTCTATTGCATTTTTTACAGCATCATGTCCTTTTACCATTGCATCTATATCAAAATCACTTTCTCTAATACTTAAGTAAACTCTATAGTAGTTTAGTGGGTGATATAATTTAAACCAAGCAACTCTAAAACCGTTTGTAACATATGCTGCAGCATGGGCTTTTGGGAACATGTATTTTATTTTTTCACAAGATTTTATATACCACTCTGGTACGTTATGTTCAGTTAATGTTTTTTTGTGTTCTACCCATGTGTCTGGTTCTTTTGCTGTTTTTCCTTTACGTATAAATTCACTTATTTTAAATGCTTTTCCTTTTTCTATTCCAGCTTTTATTAAATATAGCATTATGTCATCACGACAACCTATTACGTCTTTAAATTCACAAGTTCCATCTAATATTAAATCTCTTGCATTACCATTCCATACATCAGTTCCGTGAGATAATCCTGATATTTTTATTAAATCAGCAAATGTTGTAGGTCTTACTTCTTCTAACATTTTTATTACAAAGTTTGTACCAAATTCAGGTACACCTAGTGTTCCAGTAGCGCATTTGATTTCCTCTTCTGTAACTCCTAAAGCTTCAGGACTATTAAATAAACTTATTACTCCCCTGTCATCTAGTGGGATATCGTTTATATCTATTTTTACGTCATCACTAAGATATTTAAGAACAGTTGGGTCATCGTGACCTAGTATATCTAGTTTTAATACGTTTTCTTCAATATCATGGTATTCAAAGTGTGATGTATACCAAGAAGCTTCTGTGTTTTCTGCTGGATATTGGTATGGAGTGAAATCAAATACATCTTTATAGTCTGGTATTACAATTATTCCTCCTGGGTGTTGCCCACTTGTTCTTTTTATTCCTGTTATTCCTTTGGCAAGTCTTTCTATTTCAGGCCTGCGCATTGTTATTCCTTTTTCTTCTGCATATATTTTTACAAAACCAAAGGCTGTTTTTTCAGCAATAGTTGTAACTGTACCAGCACGATATACATTTTCTTCACCAAATAATACTTTTGTATAGTCATGTGCTTTTGATTGATACTCACCTGAGAAGTTAAGGTCTATATCTGGTGTTTTATCTGCATTAAAACCTAGGAAAGTTTCAAATGGTATATCTTGTCCTTGTCTTTTCATAAGAGTACCACACTCACAAGTGCGCTCAGGCATATCAAACCCACTTCCATATTTTAAGTTATATGGGTTACCCTCTTCATCATTAAAGATACTCTTTTTACAATTTGGACATACATAGTGAGGTGGTAAAGGGTTAACTTCAGTTATACCACAGAAAGTTGCAACTAAGCTTGAACCTACACTACCACGGGAACCTACAATGTATCCATGTGCATTTGAGTCTTCTACTAATCTTTGAGCTATTAAGTAAATTACATCGTATCCCCCATTAATTATACCGGTAAGTTCTTTATCAAGTCTTGTTTCTATTATTTCTGGAAGAGGACTACCATATATTTTAGTAGCATTTCCATATACTGTATCTTTAACTATTTGCACTGAGTTTTCCATTCTAGGAGGATTTAATCCTGGCTTTACTACTTCAACTTCGCCAAACATATCAGCTACTTTATTTGAGTTTGTTACTACTATTTCATAAGCTTTTTCTTCACCTAAAAATTCAAATTCTTTTAGCATTTCATTGGTTGTCATAAAGTATGCATTAGGTATTGTTTTTATGCTAGGTCTATATAATGGGTGGAAGCCTCCTCCAGGTTGTTTTTGTGTTACTAGAATTTCTCTATATATATTGTCTTCAGGTTCAAGTGTATGCACGTCTCCCGTTGCTACTACCATCTTATTTATATTAGACGCACATTTTACTATTTTTTTAATTATACTATATATATCTTCTTTACTTGATACTTCACTTGATTCAACTAAATAATCCATTATGCTTGGAGGATTTACTTCTATAAAGTCATAGAATTTCATAAGTTCCATTAACTCTTCTTCACTTTGTCTTTTAGCACTATCAAAAATTTCCCCATTAACGCATCCAGAACCATATATAAGTCCTTCTCTATATTCAGTTAGTAAACTTTTTGGAGTTCTTGGTGTCTTATAGAAATATTTAGTATTAGCTAAACTTACTAACTTAAACATATTTTTAAGTCCAGTATTATTTATAGCATAAACAGTTATATGATAAGGTCTATTCATTTTATAAGCAACGCTAGAATCTACCATATTATCTAAGTCATTTATAGTTTTGTATGTACTACCTAAATTACTTATCATTTTATGAAATACTAATGCAGTAGCTTCAGCATCATAATCTGCACGGTGATGTCCTTCTTCATCAAATTCAATATTGTATCTTTTTGTAAGTACACTTAAATTATGTCTTTTTTGGTCAGGATTTTGTACTTTACTTATTTCCATAGTATCTACTACTACATTATCAAATGTACCTAAGTTATATTTGTTATATGCGCTTTCCATAAATGATATATCAAATCTAGCATTTTGAGCAACCATAGGAAGAGAGCCAATCCACTCTTTAAAGTCTTTTACGACTTCTTCTTCACTTCTTTTATCTTTAAGCATATCATCTGTTATATGTGTTAAGTTTGTTATCTCGCTTCTTAGTGGAGCATGAGGATTAATTAATTCGTCAAATCTATCTGTTATTACCCCATTCTTTATTTTAACTGCGCCTATTTCTATCATTTGGTCTCCTGCAGTTGCATTAAACCCAGTTGTTTCTGTATCAAATACTACAAATTCACCGTTAAGTGGTAAATCACTTTTTTTATTAGATAAATTTATCTCATCATTTACAACATATAGTTCTACACCAAATAAAACTTTAATGTCTCCTTTACTTTTATATACTTTAGGAAAACATTGTATTCCATTTTTATCAGTTATACCTACAGCAGTATGTCCAAATTCTGAAACTTTTTTAAGTAACTTTTTAGGGTCAATTAACCCGTCCATTTGACTCATTGTAGTATGAGTATGAAGTTCTACTCTCTTTACTGGTGCATCATCTATTCTTTTTTGTTCTTCTTTTACGTATGTCTCAACATCTCTAATATTTAGTACTAAATCTCCTGCAAAAGTATCATGCTTAATATACCCCCTCATTTTATACCATGCACCTTCAGTTATTCTCTTACTTAACATATTTGCTAAATTCTTATCTTTAGTAAATATTTTAGCAAGCATAGAATCAGTATTATCACTTACTTTATAAGTAAGTATAGTAAAACCAGATGCAGTATCTTTTACCTCAACACCAAACACATAAACTGAAACTGTAACATCTCCCATTTCAGATATTATATTTTTTAATTTAGTCCTTTCTTTTTTTATTTCACTACCAAAAATTAAACTACTTTCTTTCTTATTTTTAATTACTTCCTCTTTAGTTACATCTTTTTGCTTTATTAACTCTTCTACTTCTTTTTTAGCTTCTTCATTTATCTCAGGAATTATATTTATATCAATATATCCCATATTTTTTAGAAACTCTAACATTTTAGGTTTTATACTATTTATCTTTTCTTCTTCTGCCTTATTTGCAACTTCTATTTTTATTATATTTTCTTCTATAATAATATTTTCTTCTTTTATACTTTTTAACATTGGACATTTTTCTTGATAATTTTTAAATATATAATTTGTATAATCTGTAAGTAAATCTAAAGATTCATGCTTAAATACAAAATATACCTTCTTTACTGCCTCTAGAGACTTTGATAAATTAGAAAGCATAACAAAAGTATTAACAGGTATCATTGTATTTATTAATATATATAAAGTCCAACTTTCTTCATGAGTATCTACTACAACATTCTGAAGTTTAGCATTTTCAAAATACACATATTCACTTTCTTCTAAATTAATTTTTTTAAAGAATCTCTCTAATTTACTATCCATAATACTACACCTTATATTCATTATATATTAAACTTTATTTAAATATAAGTCTTGACTTTTATAAATTTATCACTTTTGTTTTATCTTAATAGACATTTCATAATAATTTTGATAAAATTATCTTAGAAAAGAGGTAAAGATATGGTATTACTAGAAAGTGTTATTGTTAATGGAAACTTTACAGCAAGAAATATTTTAGATGATGTACATAATTTTCTAACTAAAAATGGAATTACAAAACCTGATTATGATACTATTTTAGATATTTTAATCACTTATAATATTAAGGGTGAAAAATTAGTAAAATTTTATGACGCGATATGTTATGCAGATGAGTTTAATTTTTATAGAAATATTATGGTTCTTTCTTTAGGAGATTATAATATAGAGGAAGTAAGTGCTAATTTAGAGCGAGATATTCCAATTAATTTTATTAGCGATGATGTCGTATTAGATAGTTTTAAAGAATACTCTCTTGATTATAATAAAGATAATATAGAAGCAATAAAGTATAGCCTACTTCAACATGAAAATTTTGAAAGTAGAAATATAGAACCAGAAAAAGGAAAAGCCGCGAATATGTGAGTTCGCGGTTTTTATATTACTTTTATATTTGGATATACACTTTTTATGAAGTCATCTCCATATTTTTTATCTATATAAACCCAAAAGTTTCCATTTCTTATTTTATTTTCTCTTCTTTCTTTGCTTCTTATAAACACTATACATGTTATAAATGCATCATACAAAAATATTACTAAAGTTAATAAAAATATTAAAATTATTGGTTTATTTATATTTAAGGTTATTATAAAACTATATATAGGATATAAAAAGAATTTATAAAGTACTACCGCGGCTATTCCAAACAAAGCTGAATATAATACATTTACTCTTCCCTTTATATTTAGTGGATATCCAGTATAATTCCATGAAGTTGTTCCAAATGCTTTTTCTTGTATTATACTAGATACAAACTCAACTATTGTACTTATTATGAAACCTACTAGAAATATTAAAAAAGCACTATCTATATTTAAACGAGTACAAATAAGTAAAATTACCAGTCCAGCTACTCCATATATAGGAATTAATGGCTCATGAATCATACTTTTTCTCCACTCTAATTTTTTGTATCTTAACATACACCAAAAAGTTTCTATTACAAAACCTAATAGTGAAGATATCAAAAATACCCAATAATATGTAATTATTTTTTTCATAAGAGTCACCTTCTATTTTATGTTAACTATTAAAATTATAACACTTTTCACACTAATAATCAAAACTATAATTTTAAACCAATTTCACTCATATACTCATCTAAGGAAGTAAATATTTCTTCTTCAAATTCTTCTTTAGTAATATCTATTCCAATAATCTTACAAACTTGAGAAACATTTAAATTATCTATATTATTTATATGATTATTTAATTTAACAATACTATCAAATGATGCATATTTTCTTGCATATATTGCAAGTACTGTCCCAAGAAGATATCTATAATCTTCATTAAGAACCTCACATATATTTTCTAGTACTTCTCTTCTATCATTATCATATTTGCATTCTAACTTATTTATATAGTTAAAAAGACTCTCGCACTCTTTATTAAATGTTTCTTCATTTATATTTAAAAAGTATTCTTGTAATAAAGGAACTGTACTTTCATCAATTTTACCAAATTTAGAGTACGCAAGCAGAATAACTTCATATTGAAGTAATTTTTTAGCATGGCTTTTAGCACTTCTTAATCTAAATAATATATCTAATTCTTCTTTAGGTATTCCTTCTTTTAATAAATAGTCATTTGCATACATTTCAAAATATATAGATAAGAATTCTCCAAAATAATGCTCATTGATAGTAGGTTTCCCCATATTAGTAAAATGTATAAATTCATGAATTAATACTCTCACATCATCATAGTTAAATTTTCTATTTATATTTATTTCTTTTCTTTTTAATTTACCATTTTTAAAATAAGCCACACAGTGAGAATCATCATAATCTTTTTCATAACTAAAATCTAATATACCACTTTCTAATAGTTTGTCAAAACTTTCTAGATAATTTTCATCTATACTAGAAACAATCTTTCTAGCTACTAAGCACACTTCTTCATATGTAATATGATTTACACGTACTTCATTATCTAAAGGAAAATCTTTTATATAACTATAAAAGTCATCATTAAGTACAGATATTTTATCTATTTCTTCTAATAAAAATGAATCTTCCTCTTCTAAATATTTACATATTTCATTTAAATAACTATTTAATTTTTTATATATCTCTTCCATAAATTTTCCTTTTTAAATTATTTCTTTTTTAATGTTTTTGATACCCCTTTATTATCTTCCACTTGTCTAGAATCTAAATCAATTCCTGAAAATTTCTCTACTCTTTCTAAATCACTTATCAAAATAGTATCAACTAAAGTAAATTTAAGTAATTTTAAAAGTTTTTGATAATATTCTTCCACACTTTTTTGCTTTTCATTTAATTCTTTAGATTTCAATAAATTTTCTAGTTGTTCTAATTTTTCTTTCTTTTTTTCTATATCAGTTATATCTACTGAACTAAGTTCAAGATTAGTTAATCTTATTTGTTCATCTATAGATATAAAAGAAGATGTATCATAATTTAATATTTCATAAAGTGCTTTTGCTTCCCCACTTAATAGTCTTGTTATTAAATGAACTAAATAAGGTGACTCATATTCATTGTATTCATGAAGATAAACATTTCTTGTTTCTTCAAAATATTCTTTTTCACCTACTTTAGTTTTAAAATAATCTTTTATAATTTTATCATTTAAAAACAAAGGGTCGTAATCACTTCTACATGTTTTGTGTTCTATAAAACTACAATTTAATATAATATCTTCTTTTAATTTCTCTACTTGTTTTTTATTAAAACTAATAGAGTATTTTTCTAAATTTTCTTTATTTTTTCTAAAATAATACATGTTACTTTGCTAGGTAACTACCCTAGCACACCTGCCTTTCTTCATAAATACCTTACTAGCACAACCACTAATAAATATTATAGCATTTATCTTTTTTAAATAAAATACTATTTTTCATAACACATAAAGTATCTATTATCATCAGAATTTTTAATTTTGAAATTTAATTTTTTATATAAATTTACTGCGTTTTCATTATTTTTATATACCCATAAATATACTTTAGAATTATTTTTAATTATATTAGTTATTAAATCTCTTCCTATTCCTTTATTTCTATAATACTCATCTAAATATATTTCGTTTAATAAAACACCATCTTCATATTTTTCTACAAATAAACACCCAATTGTTTTATCATTAACCTTTATAACTTTATAATCGTCTATTTGTTTAGGAATATTTGTCTTAACAAAATTAGTTATTCTAGTAATTTCTTCTTTAGACATATTTTTATCAAATCCTATTATACTTTTTAATTTATAAGAAACTAATAATTCTATATCATTTTTATTAGCACTTTCTAATTTATACATAACACACATATTATATACCTCTTTTATCATCTTGAATTAGATTTTATTTCTTCCTTTTTTTGCATATATAAACTTAGTGCATACAATCTAACTTGCATATCTAGTATTTTGTTAGAATCATAATCTTTGGAGTCATAATCTATATGATATTTTTCGGCAAATGAGTAAAACATAGGATACTCATGTTCTTCTAGATATTTCCATGATTTTTCATCATCATCGTAAATAAAATCTATTCCA
>CANRHY010000010.1 GCA_947630515.1 uncultured Bacilli bacterium | reverse complement strand
AATAGCTAAAACAAATGAAGCCCATAGAATACTTAGTGAAGCTTTTAAAAATAAAGAAATAAAAAGAAAATACACCGCACTGGTAAGTGGAGTAATCACTCCAAACAAAGGAAAAATAGACGCGCCTATTGGAAGAAGTGAAAAAGATAGACAAAAAATGTGTGTAACAAGTAAAAATAGTAAAAATGCAGTAACTAACTTTAAAGTAATAGAAAGATATAAAAAAGCAACTCTAATTGAATGTATTCTTGAAACAGGTAGGACTCATCAAATAAGAGTCCATCTTACTTACATTGGACACCCAGTTATAAATGACCCAATATACGGAACAGTTATAAAAGAAGGCTATGGTCAAATGCTTCACGCAGGATACTTAGGGTTTAATCACCCAATAACTAAAGAATTTTTAGAGTTTACTTCGCCTTTAGAAAAAGAATTTACTGAAATACTTGAAACATTTAAAAATTTATAATATAAATAACTAAACTTAAAACAAAAGCATAAACTGAATAAATAATATAAGGAATTAAAAAGTAACTTGCTCCTTTTTCTAAATTTCTACTTTCTATAAACAAAAACACTGAACTAACAAGAGTAACTGTACACATAATAAACCCAAATAATGGACTCATTAAATTAAAAAATACATAACAAAATAACTGATTAGCTAAATAATTCGTAATAAGAACATAGAAATAATCACTACACTTAAAAATATTATGCTTACTTTTTACTTTATAAATACTAATAGCTATTAAAATATATAGAAGTATCCAAATAAAACTAATAACTTTAGGACTTAAAGTAAACTTAGGTAAAATTAAATTCTCATAAAACAAAGCATTATACTTAAAAATAAACCCACTAATAAGCCATGGAAGAAAACAAATTAAAAAACTTAACAACTTTTTCATTTAATCACCTTTACTAATTCTATGAAAAAGAGTATTATATTATTTGTAAAAAGAGGAGGAAAAATGACAAAAATAACAGTAGGCTTAAAAGATGAAATAGTAATGAAAATACTTCACTTTTTCGTAACTGAAGAAAACTATAGACCAATAATTGTAAATGGAGTACAAAATGAAATTTGGTTAGAAAATTTAGATAATGACATATCTCTAATTAGAATAAATATAAATTACATACATAATAACGAACAACTAAAAACTGATATGAGAAAATGCGAAGCTATAAGAAAAACAATAAAAAGAAAAACATATAAACTAAAAATGAATATGATTAATATACTCTTAGATGTAAGAGATGAAGTAACCCCTATAAGTGACAAATGTATAGAAAGCATAAAAATAAATAAAGTAGGGGACTTAAAGAAAAATGAAGTAATAAATTCATTCTTTCCTACATTTAAAGAAAAAGTAAATAACAAAAAAGCAGGACTTGTTGGTATGTTTCAAATGACTGATGAATTAAACATGAAAACCACAACTGAAGACAAAAAACTAGCAAAAGTCTTTAAACCAAGTAAATATCCAGTAATAACTATAGGATTAATAATTATAAATATACTTGTATTCATATTATCTATATTTAATTATGAAGGTATCATACTAAATTTTGCAAATAATGGTGAACTTCTTAAAATGGGTGAAGTTTATAGATTAATAACAAGCATGTTTATCCACGCGAATGTATTTCATTTACTATTTAATATGTATGCTTTATTTATGGTAGGGCCTGAAGTAGAAAGATATTATGGAAAAATAAAATATTTAATCATATATTTATCTTCTGGTATAATAGGTGGCTTATTTTCAGCAGTACTAAATAACTCATTTGGAGTAGGTGCCTCAGGCGCTATATTTGGATTATTTGCTTCCCTTTTATACTTTGGTCTAAAATACAGGGCTACCCTAGATGGAATATTAAAAGGTGGAATAATTCCAGTACTTCTAATAAACTTATTAATAGGTGCTATATACCCAAGTATTGACTTATTCGCACACATTGGAGGCTTAATAGGTGGACTACTACTTAGTTATACACTATGTGTTCCAAATAAAGGAAGTAAAACAGACCATATAAACGGAACAATATTAACACTCATATTAATTGGAGCACTAACATATTTCTTAATGACAAAATAAAACTTCACATTTCGTGAATTGGGTCCATTGTCTCATTTTCTGGTTGAAGTCTAAAATAACCCTTTTCTTTATAAAAAGTTTTAAGTGTAGTATAACCATTCTCATCAAGTGCAACTACATAGTCTCCATTCTTTGCAGAAGAGCACCTTTTAACAATAACAATATCCCCATCATATATACCTACATTTTTCATACTCATTCCCTCGCACCTTAATGTAAATACTTCTTCATTCTTAGGTATCATAAATGCTGGTAATGACATAAACTCATCAGGAAACTCAATAGCTTCAATTGGGTTACCACATGTAATTTTTCCAACAAGTGGAACAGTAACTACATCTTCTTTAGTTTCTAAATATTCATTAGGAACTAAAACTTCAAGTGTTCTAAATTTATTGTCAGTTTGTTTTAAATATCCCTTATTCATTAAATGTCTCATATGAACAAATACAGTCGCAGTACTACTAAGTCCCATTAAGTCACATACTTCTCTAACACTAGGACTATATCCATGTTCTGCAATATATTTTTTAATTACTGTAAGGGCTTCTTCTTGTTTTTTAGTTAATGGTTTCATTATATTATCATCTCCTTCTATATATAGGTTAACACAAAAACGTACATTTGTCAAACATTTTTACGAAAAAGTATTGACACAAACTATTATGCGTAGTATTATAGACTCATAAGGAAGGTGAGTTTATTTATGGAAAGAATAGAAAAATTATTTAACACAAAAATAAGCATAATAATATTTTATGTAATAGTAGCATTACTTGCATACTTAATAACAAGAAAGGTTGACTCTATAGATAAGACGAGCCAAAAAGTTGAAGTAGTAGAAAAAACTTACTATGCATAAATATTTTACAAATAACATTATCTCATGATATAATATAAACAAAGTAGAGGTAATGTTATATGGATTTTAAAGTAATTAACGGAATAAGAAGTCTTGGGATTGATATGATAAATGCATCTGGTGGTGGGCACCCTGGTATAACACTGAGTGCCGCTCCTACAATATATACACTATTTGCATATCACTTAAATTTTAATCCATCTAGTAGTACGTGGATAAATAGAGACAGATTTGTACTAAGTGCAGGACATGCCAGCGCGCTTTTGTATAGTACGCTACTATATTGTGGATACGATATTAAATTAGATGACTTAAGAAATTTTAGACATATAAATAGTCCATTTGGAGGACACCCAACTCTTAACCAAAAACTAGGTATAGAACTGTCCTCTGGGGCTTTAGGAGAAGGTTTTGCTACTGCTGTAGGTATGGCTATGGGAGAAGAATACCTAAAAGGTTTACTAGGAAAAGACTTAATAAACCATTACACATATGTATTTGTAAGTGACGGAGACCTAATGGAAGGCATATCTTATGAAGCAGCTTCTCTAGCAGGTTCACAAAAATTAAGTAACTTAATTGTATTATATGACTCTAATAACGTAACAAAAGATGGAAAAACTAAAGGTGTATTTGAAGAAGACGTACTAAAAAGATTTGAATCAATGGGTTGGCATACAGAATTAGTAACATCTGGAGAAGATATTTCCCTAATTGACAAGGCGATAACAAAAGCTAAAAGCGTAACAGATAAACCTAGCATAATTGAAATAAAATCTATACTAGGAATAGGCACATCTTTAGCTGGTACTAACAAAGTACATTCTGGTACCCTTAGTGAAAAAGACACAGAATTAGTAAAAGAAAAAATGAATATAAAAGAAGTACCATTCCATGTATCAAAAGAAGCAGTAACTATTATGAGAGATAAAATAGAAAAAAGAATAACACCAATATATAATGAATGGGTAACAAAATATAATAGCATAATAGAAAAAGACGAAAAAAAGAAAGAATTATTAGAAACATTAGAAAATAATTCTTTGAAACTTTTAGTTAAAAACATACAAATAAACTTTGATGACGAAATGGAAGAAGACTTAAGAATAACTAACAAAAAACTAATGAATTTAATTGCTAATCTAACCCCATTATTTATAGGTGGAAGTGCTGACGTAGTAACGTCTACTAACACATATATAGATAACGGAAGAGACTTTTCGCCAGAATACAGAAAAGGAGTAAATATCCACTTTGGAGTAAGAGAACTCTCTATGGGCGCTATACTAAATGGTCTAGCACTTATGGGACTAACTCCATTTGGAAGCACTTTTCTTGCATTTAGTGACTATATGAAACCATCTTTAAGGCTTTCAGCAATGATGAACTTAGGAGTAACGTATATTTTCACCCATGACTCAGTAAAAATAGGATATGATGGAGAAACACACGAACCAATCGAGCAACTAGGTATGCTAAGAAGTATACCAAATATGCATGTCTTTAGGCCAGCAGATGTAAACGAATTAGTTGGCTCTTGGGACTATATAATAAATAAAAAAGTTCCATCTTCCCTAATAATACCAAAAGAAAGAAAAAGAAAACTACCAAATAGCAGAGTAGACATGGTTTCAAAAGGAGCATACATAATAAAAGAAAGCATAGGAAGAATGAGTGGAATAATAATATCTTCTGGTTCTGAAGTAGAAACTGCTCTTTGGATAAGTAACGAATTAGATAAACGTGGTCTTTACACAAGAGTAATATCTTTCCCATCTTTAGAATTATATGAAAGTACTAAAGAAGAATACAAAAAAGAATTATTCCCAGTAGGTGTAAGAGTAATTGCTATAGAAGCAAGTAATGATAAAGTATGGAATGAGTTTGTATATAACAAAAAATACATACTAAATATTAATGAATATGGTAAAAGTGGAAGTGAAGAAGAAATATTAAAATACTTGAATTTTGATGAGTATTCTTTACTAGAAAAAACAGAAAAATTATTAAAATAGTTTATTAATTAAAAAAAATGTGATAAAATGTTCCATAGTAAGGGAGGAACAATCTTTATGAAGAAAAAATTTATATTAGTACTACTATGCGTGATAATGATAACTGGATGTACTGGGAGAAAAGATTTAGAAGAAAAGTTCTATAATTCATTAGAAAAAGCTTATACTGCAGTTTACATATCAGACGGAATCGGGCTTGCTGTATACAAAGATGAATTTAAAGAATTAGAAGGTAAGAAGTGGTATAAAGTAGGAATAAGCAAATATGACACACTAAACACATTAACGTCTTTAGCAAGAGACGTATATGAAGAAGAGTTAGCAAACATAATTAACGAAAAAATAAACACAAGATATCTAACTATTGATGGCTCTTTATACACTACTGCAGAAAGCACATGTGACTTACCTTATATACTTGACGAAAATTTAAAAGAATCTTTAAAAAAAGACATAAAAATAAAAAAGATAAGTAGAACCAAAGTAAAATTTGAATATGAATCTAATACATATGAAGGAAGAATGATTGGTAGTACTTTCACATTTAAAGATAAAATTTTTAAGTGTACTAATTAAAAAGAACCAAAAGTTCTTTTTTTAATGGAACTTTCATAAAATTACTAGGTGAGTTTATGTTTAGAAGCATAATAAATAATAGAATAA
Organism: uncultured Bacilli bacterium; assembly: GCA_947630515.1. Classification (GTDB taxonomy): domain Bacteria; phylum Bacillota_I; class Bacilli_A; order RF39; family UBA660; genus MGBC139354. Next base: position 7,918 of record CANRHY010000010.1, on the reverse strand, counting down.
AATTTGTGTTTCTTGTAGTAATAACTATATTTTTAATAGTAATAATAAGGGTGTTTTACATACAAGTAATAGAATACAAAAAACTAAGTAGCCTAGCCGAGTCTTTGTGGAGTAGAAACTTACCAGTGCAGGCAGACCGTGGTAGAATATTAGATAGAAATGGTTTAGTAATCGCAGGTAATGTAACTACAAGTTCATTAGTACTAATACCTGTTCAAATAAAAAATAAAGAAGAAGTAGCAAAAAACTTAGCAGAAATATTAGGTGTAACATATGAAGAAATGTATAAACATGTAAGCAAAAAAACTTCTATAGAAAGAGTTCACCCAGAAGGAAGAGACTTAAGTTATGAAGTAGCAGAAAAAATAAATGACCTTGGTTACGACGGAGTATACTTACTAAAAGAAACAAAAAGAAGTTACCCTTATGAAGAAGTACTTTCCCATGTAATAGGTTATGTAGGAATAGATAACCAAGGGTTAAGTGGCTTAGAACTTATGTATGATAAATATCTAACCGGGTCTGATGGAAGCATAAAATACTATTCAGATGGAAAAGGAAACAAACTCTCTCTTCCTGAAATATATAATAGCCCTCAAAGTGGGTTTGACATAAACTTGACAATTGATTTAAATTTACAGTTAGTGCTAGAAAACGAACTAAATAAAGCTATGAAAAAATATGAAGCAGAAGGGGCTATTGGGATAGTAATGAATCCAAAAACTGGAGAAGTACTTGCGATGAGTAGTAAGCCTTCATTTAATCCAGCAAATTACCAAGATTATTCTAAAGAAACAATAAACAGAAACCTAGCAATATGGTCAAGTTACGAACCAGGTTCAACTTTCAAAATCTTAACACTTGCCGCTGCAATTAACGAAGGAGTTGTAAACATATTTGAAGACCATTATTACGACTCTGGAAAAATAAACGTAAGTGGTAGCACTCTTCACTGTTGGAAACCAGAAGGGCACGGAGAAGAAACATTTTTACAAGTAGTAGAAAACTCATGTAACCCAGGTTTTGTCGTCTTAGGTCAAAGACTAGGTAAAGAAAAACTATTTAAATATATAGACTTATTTGGTTTTGGTAAAAAAACAGGAATAGACTTAAATGGAGAAAGTAAAGGAATAATATTTAATCTAGATAATGTAGGTCCTCTAGAACTTGCTACAACTGCCTTTGGTCAAGGTGTATCAGTAACTGCGATAGGCCAAGTGAATGCAGTAAGCGCTATTGTAAATGAAGGAGCCATGTATAAGCCTTTTGTAGTAAAAGGAATAAGTGAAAGTGATACTGGTGTAATGATAGAAGAATATAAGCCTACATTAGTAAGTCAAAACCTAATAAAAAAAGAAACGAGTGACTTAGTAAAATATGCTCTAGAAAGTGTAGTTGCAAATGGCTCAGGACACAATGCTTATATCGAGGGCTACCGTGTAGGAGGAAAAACTGGAACAGCCCAAAAAGTAGGTAGTGATGGCCACTATATGGTAGGTAACTATATTCTTTCATTCATGGGAATAATCCCCGCAAATGACCCAGAGTTTGTAGTATACATAGCAGTAGATGGTGCTCACAACGTAACTCAATATGGCGGCTCAGTCTCAGCCCCAATAGCAAAATCTGTAATGAATAGCATAATAAGCCTATATAACTTACCACCTGACCCAGAAGGTATGCCAAGAAGTTACTTGTGGTATGAACAAAAGTACATTACACTACCTAATGTAGTAGGAATGAACAAAACAGAAGCAAGAGATATGTTAAATGGCCTAACTATAGAATATTCCGGTACTGGCGAAAAAGTAGCAAGCATGTCACCAGAAGCTAACACTAGAGTAAAAGAAGGTAGCATAGTAAAGTTACTGTTAAATTAAGCTCATATTGTAAAAAGAAATTGTAAGAATTAAAAATAAAATGTATAATAAATACGAGGGAGTGATTATATGTTAATATTAGCAAAATCAATACTGGGACTAATGCTTGGATTCTTTATATCAGTATTCTTAGGATTTTTCCTAATACCAGTATTAAAAAAATTAAACTTTAAACAAAACATATGTGAGTTTATTACAAAAAGACATCAAAAAAAGGAAGGAACACCAACAATAGGTGGACTAATATTTATAATACCAACTTTAATTACAATGCTAATATTATACTTAAGAGGAAGTCTTGAAATAACGCACTCTTTAATAATAATACTATTTGTATTCATTTCTTATAGTTTACTAGGATTAGCTGACGATTTAACTAAAATAAAAAGACACCATAACGACGGACTTACAGTAATACAAAAATTAATAGTGCAAATAATAATAGCAATAGTATTTTTCTATATATATATGAAAGGTGGAGGAAGTACTCACTTAATAATAACTTCACTTAATATAGACATAGACCTAAAATGGCTTTATGGATTATTCATACTATTCTTACTTGTTGGCTCATCTAATGCAGTAAACATAACAGATGGAGAAGATGGCTTAGCTGGAGGATTATCCGCGATTGCATTCTTATCTTTTGGTATCATATCGTGGGGTTCTAGTTGGATAGAAGGTTACCAAGAAATAGCAATATTTTGCTTTATATTAGTTGGTTCACTACTAGGCTTTCTAGTATATAACACACACCCAGCTAAAGTATTCATGGGAGACACTGGTTCCTTAGGACTAGGCGCAACACTTGCAGCAGTAGCAATTCTAACAAAACACGAACTATCCCTAGCAGTAATTGGAGGCGTATTTATAGCAGAAACCCTATCTAGTTTCATACAAATAATAGCAATAAGAAAATTTAACAAAAAAGTATTCCTAATGGCCCCTCTTCACCACCACTTCGAAAAATTAGGTTGGAGCGAAAGTGACATAGTAAAAGCATTTTGGATAGTAGGATTTATGTTAGGAATGATAACAATATACTATGGTGTTTGGTTATAACTAAACACCATTTTTCATATACTTAAAATATGAAAGATAAAATACTAAAAATAACAGTAATAATACTATCTCTCTTTGGACTACTTATGATATATAGTTCTTCTTACATATGGGCTGATTTTAAATATAATAACCCTTATAAATTTGTAATAAACCAAGGCATATTTTTAGTAATAGGTATAATTTTAATGCACGTAGTAAGTAAAATAGACTACAAACTTTATAAAAAACATGCAAGTATCATATTACTCTTAGGGGTAATACTCTTAATATTAGTACTAATTCCAGGACTTGGTATAGTAAGAAATGGCTCTCGTAGTTGGTTTGGAATAGGCTCTCTTGGCGTACAACCTAGCGAATTAAGTAAAATTGCCTTAGTAATATTTGTATCAAAATACTTAGAAAAAAACGATAAAGACAAAAAAATGACATTAAACTTTATATTACCAATACTCTTAGTAATAATGTTTTCGTTTTTCCTAATAATGCTAGAACCTGACTTTGGAACAGGCATGGTAATCGTGCTTTCTCTATTAGTACTAATATTCATAACTGGAACTAACTTTACAATATTCATAAAACTAGGCATACTTGGTCTAATTGGAATAGTATTACTTGTCATAATCGCCCCATATAGACTAAAAAGAATAACCTCATTTCTAAACCCATGGTCTGACCCCTTAGGTAGTGGATTTCAAATAATACAATCCCTTTATGCAATAGGTCCAGGAGGACTACTAGGATTTGGTTTTACAAGTTCAAGACAAAAACACTTCTACTTACCAGAACCTCAAACAGACTTCATATTTTCAATAATAAGTGAAGAATTTGGTTTTCTTGGTGTACTTATAGTATCATTTCTTTTCATAACAATATTCTATAGGGTAGTAAAAATATCTATAGATAAAGAAGACTTATTTGGAAAATACCTCTCTTTTGGCTTATCTTTCATGCTAATATTTCAAACACTTTTAAACCTAGCAGTAGTAACAGGTCTAATCCCAGTAACTGGAGTAACACTTCCATTCATAAGCTACGGAGGGACTAGCTTACTTGTAAGTATGATAGAAATAGGTATAATACTGAATATTGGAAGTCAGAAGTAACTTTACACATAACTTTACATAAATAAAACACTTAACACAAAAAATATGATATACTAGACTTACAGGTGAAAAAAATGGAAGAATATTTAATAAGTTTAGGATTTACTAACAAAGAAATAAACAAAATAATGAATGCATTCATAGGAGACTTACCAAGAATAGATGATGAAAGAAAAGTAGAAATAGCAAAAAGTAGTGTTGCATTTCTAAAAGAATACATGAGTGAAACTAAAATAAAAAAAGAAGTACTTTCTCACCCAAGTATACTATTGTACACATCTGATAAATTAAATAACAAAATATCCACTTTACAAACTCTAGGATTTACTAATGACGAAATAAAAAGAATAATAACAAAATATAGTAGGGTACTAAGTAGAACAAAAGAAGATATAGAAACAAATTTAACTTTATAGACTCAATTTTTCTAGATAAAGATATGACAAGAAAAATACTAAAAGAATACCCAAATATATTTGGTTTATCAACGAGCCTTATAAAAGACAAAACAGATGAGTTAAAACAATTAGGTTTTAAAGATAAAGATATAAGTAGAATACTTATAAAAAGCACAAGAATACTAGGCTATGATAAAAGCACCTATAAAGATAAACTAAACGAGTTATCTAAAATCTATAACCTAACAAAAGAAGAAACTATAGACGTATTTACAAAAAGCCCTAATATATTTTCACTAAGTATAGAAGATATATCTTCTAGTTACAATAACTTTTTATCGTTTGATTACACTAAAGAAGAAATAAAAAAAATAATCCAAAGTTTTCCACAAATACTAAATTTATCTAACACAAAAATAAACAGAAGACTTAACCTAATAAAAAGGGTAGGCTTCCTAAAATTAGTACTTAATAACCCTAAAGACATAATGATAAGTACTGAACTTCTTTATTCAAGAATAGAATATTTAAAAAGCATAAACTACGAACTAAATAATAGTAACTATAGAACACTTTTCTGTGGTAACGAAAGATTTAGAAGCACATTTAAAATAACAAAAGAAGAATTACTAGAAGCATACCCATATATAGAAGGAGAACTTACTGATGGAAAAGGTTTATAATATAGAAATACTTAGAATGCTATCCCTAAGTGAAGAACAAATAAAAGAAATACTAAAAGAAAACAAACACTATATAAAAAGAGATAAAAAAGATATATTAGATTTACTTAAATCTCTTAGTGCTATAGGTATAAAAGATATAGCTGATTTAATAGAAAGAAATCCATTTATACTAAATAAAGATTCATTTGAAATATATAACTTTATAGAAAGTGAAAAGAAAAAAGGAAATAATATAAAAGACATACTTGAACTTATTGAAATAGACCCATATTGCATAGATTAGAAAGGAGAGTTTATGAAAGTAATAGTAACCGCAGGAGGTACAGGAGGACACATATATCCTGCCTTAAGTGTAATAGAAAAACTAAAAGAAGATAAAAATAATGAATTTATATATATTGGTACAATTGATAGAATGGAAAGTACATTAGTACCTGAATTAGGAATAAAATATGTAGGGCTTGAAATGTATGGCTTAACTAAAAATATAATAAAAGACATAAAAGATATAAAATGCATAATATCTTCATACAAAAAATGCATAAAAGTAATGAAAGAATTTAAACCAGATTATGTATTAGGTTTTGGCGGTTACGTAACTTTCCCAGTAATGCTAGCTGCACATAAACTAAAAATAAAAACCGCTATTCATGAACAAAACAAAATACCAGGAAAAACAAACAAAATACTATCCAAAATAGTAGACACAACATTTATATCATTTGAAGAAAGTAAAAATTATTTTAATAACAAAGTAGTATATTCTGGTAACCCATGTGGAGAAAAAGCAATAAACATAAAAGCACATGACAAAACAAAATTAGGTTTTGATAAAAACAAAAAACTAATACTAATAGTAATGGGTAGCCTTGGTAGTACTGTAGTAAATGAAAAACTAAAAGAATACTTAGAAACATTTAAAAGTAAAGATAAAGAAATACTTTTTATAACAGGAAACTCTAGTTATGAAGAATTTAAAAACCTAAAAGTAGAAGATTACGTAAAAATATTACCATTCTATAAAGACTTAAGTGGAATAATGAAAAGTAGTGACTTAATAATATCAAGAGCGGGTGCTTCTACTATAAGTGAAATACTTGCAACTAATACTCCATCTATACTAATACCATCTCCATATGTTGCAAATAATCACCAATACTATAATGCTAAAGACTTATCAGATAAAGGCCTAAGCATAATGTTAGAACAAAAAGACTTAACAACAGAAAACCTAAAACAAAAAATAGAAGAAGCATTTACAAAAACAAAAGAAATGAAAAATGCCCTAAAAAATACCACAAAACCACTAGGAGCAGAAATAATAGTTGAAGAAATTAAAAAATAGATATATAATTTTAATATAATAGGTGATAGATAATGAAAACAAAAAAAGTAAAAAGAAGAAAATTTAGTTTTAAAAAATTTTTCAAGTTTTTACTTTTTTTAATTATAATAATATCTTTAATATATTTATTATCTAAAGAACCAATAAAACATATAAAAGTATTAGGAACTAATAAAATAAGTGATGACGAAATAATAGAAGCCGCGGGTATAGAAAACTATCCATCATACCTAACTACAAGTAGTAAAATAATAGAAAACAAAATAAAAAAATTAGATTTAGTTAATAATGTAAAAGTAAAAAAGAAATGGGGTTTTGTCTTAGAAATAAATGTAGAAGAAGAAAAAGTATTATTTTTACTAAGAAGCTCTAATGAATATGTACTTGCTTCTAAAAAAAGAAAACAAAATCTAAATATAGAAAGTATACCAGTATTAATAAACTATGTTGAAGATAATGAACTAAATAAAATGATAGAAAAATTCTCAAACTTAAGTGATGAAATACTAAGTAAAATAAGTGAAATAGAATACACACCAACTACATATGACCCTGATAGATTTTTGTTATATATGAAAGACGAAAACATAGTTTATATAACACTAAGTAAAACAAAAGAACTAAATAAATATAATGAAATAAAAAAACAACTAGGCACACACAAAGGTATATTATACCTAGATAGTGGAAATTACTTTGAAATAAAAGAATAAATGAGTTGTATAAAAACATATATTATGGTAAAATTATATATAGAAGATTTATTCTTCAAATAAAAAACTGAGTCACCTAGGTTTATGTAGGCGAACTTAGTCCAGTTTTACTGAAAAAAGAACGCCGTTGTTTAGTGTGGAAAAGGCGTTCTTTTTTCTTCACCGTCACGACTTCAGGTAAGGTGTAACAGCCAAAGACCCCCGAGTAAAAGCCCTTATTGCTTTTTGTTGCTGTCGTCATCGAGTATTTTCTTGATTATTACCAAGATAATAACCAAGAAAACGTAATCTGACAATTTATACTCCTTCTCATAAGGACAACCTCCTTCTCTTTTCTGCAAAGATTAGAGGACCAGTCCGCCTACTTCTATGTAACTCAGTAATACCACTATAACACTATAAAATATATAAGTCAATATAAATTTTCCCCATATTTTAGGGAATTTTTTAATATATATACAGAAATTAAAAATTCGCACACCAATTTTAAATTTTTGTATAAAATATCACTAAAAAGAACAAAATATAATTGACAATGATAATAAAAAATAATAAAATGTAATTGTAAATAATAAAAGGAGAAACAATATGAAAAAGATAATCTCTTTCAATTTCAGTCATAAAAAAATTGGGGGGGGTTATTACTAAAGAATAACCTTATCTTTTTCAGTGTATTCACATAGGAATATTTTCTATGTGTTTTTTAGTGTGTAAAAGAAAAGAGGTAA
>CANRHY010000009.1 GCA_947630515.1 uncultured Bacilli bacterium | reverse complement strand
TTAAATCAACTAATTATCACTTCTAGCACATTCTTCACTTATTGTTTGAACCACGAAAGGATCGTCTGTGGTTCCAGTCGAATCAGAAAGCAGAACGCAAGATTTCAGAGAAACTACCGGACGCACGGCGAAAGTGCTGTCGACGTTGCCGCCGTTCAACTGACCAGGGCTGGTAGAGCCGTACACGCGGAACACGGCCGCGCGGCCGCTGCCGCTGGCGTAAAACGGACTCATCGTCCACCAGTAATTTGAACCGGTTGCGGATTTAGTGCCATCGGCATTGTTGTAATAATATGCATATGGAGAGGATAGTGATGTACCATATTTTCCTCCTGCAAATACTATTTCGTCTGCTGTTATTAAGCCTATTGGATTTGTTAGTTTAGCTTTGCTATTCATTCCGCTAAATTTATCTTCTTCTGCTTGTGTACTATCATATAGTCCACTATATGAAGTTCCATTTACCTTTACACCACATTTATAACTTGGTCTCTTATTACTGTTTAGTCTATCATATGCTGCATAGTACATTGTACTTGTAGCATTATATGAGTTTGTTCCCCTATCATTACAATATACTGCAGTTTTGCTTATGTATGAGTCATATGTAGTTTTTATTTTTTGATTATACCAACCATTTAATGTTACTTCATTTCCTGTATCATGTGTATCCTCATCTGGTCCTAATATTGGTGAATTTTCTGTGTTTTGTCTATTATTACTTAGAGAACTTGCATTTCCATATTTGAAGCCTACATATCTTGTATTATTATATGTTGGATTATATGTTCTTGTACTTCCTATATATTGATTTTCATTAGCACCTTTATCAGTTGCTGGTCCTCCATACAATAATCTCAAACTTCCATCTGCAAAACTTACCCAGTTATTTGTTAGTGCTCCTGTATAATAATATACTTTATTTTTTAAACTACTTGCTCCTGTTATACTACTTTCTATGAAATTCCCATTTTCATAATATGCACTTGCTTCTGTTATTGTAGTATTGAAATTATCTCTTTTTATATTTATAGTATCAGGATATTGCTTTTCCATTTTTTTATAAAAATCTGCTACCAATATTTCTTTCTTTTCTCCCTTTGTTATATATAAACTTCCGCTTAAAGTCTTCCCCATATCATCACTTTGGTCTATATCTTCTTTATTATCATACTTAAATTCTATTTTATATGTATGTATTGCTTTTGGTTGTAACTCTATTCCTTCTATTAATATTTGGTCACTCTTCTCAGGTGAAGCTGGTACTGGTTCAAAGTTATCCATTGAATATCCTTCACCTTCAGTACATGTTATCTTGTATTCTAATGTATTTGAAGTAAAACCATTTATTAAATCTTGTAATACTATATTATAATAAAATATATCTAGGCTTTTACTTTCTACACTAAATTCTTTACTTGTTTCCCATGGTGCTTCTATTTCTATTTCATTTATTTCTTCTCCATTATGAAATACTATCTGTAGTTCTTTAGTATTTATTGTTATTTTCTTTTTATCTCCTGTTATTACTGCACTATAGTATGCTATAGTTACTCCTATTAATATTACTAACACACTTACTATACTTATTATTATATACTTCTTATTCATATACCATATACTCCTTTACAAATATCAATATTAATATTACAATATGTTAAAAAAATATAAGTGAGGTGAATTTTATGTTAAGATTAAGAGATTTGCGAGAAGATAAAGATATGACGCAAGAACAAATTGCCAAATTGTTAAATGTAACTCAAGCAGCCTATAGTCTATACGAATTAGAAAAAAGAGGAATTGACTATGAATTACTTATTAAGCTTGCTAAATTTTATAACACTAGCATTGACTATATTGTAGGAATTACTAATGAAATAAAACCATACCCACCTATTAAAAAATAAAAACACCTTTGTTATTTTTTTTACTAACAGCTTAATTTTAGCATTCAAATAAATGCATGTCAATAAGAATTCGTATAAATTCATTTAAAATATATATAGGTGATAAAATATGTATTTTAGAAAAATGAAAGATTTACGCGAAGATAACGACAAATTGCAATCAGATATTGCAAAACTTTTACAAATTACAAGACAACAATACAGTTTATATGAAACTGGAAAGAGAACGATTCCAATTGATTTACTCATAAAACTTGCAGCATTTTATAACACAAGCATTGATTACATAGTTGGAATTACTAATGAAATAAAACCTTATCCAAAGACAAAAGAGACAAAATAATTGCCTCTTTTATAATTCCATTTTTTCTTTCTTTTCTCTTTTACTATACTCTAAATAATATTCATATCTATTCTTTGCATTTTGCATATGTTCTTCATATAGTTTTTCATATTCTTCATTATTAACTACCTCTAAGTTCTTATATCTCATTTCTCTTTCAAACACACTTTCATATAATGAGAAATTAGGTTCTTTTGAATCTATTGTTAATTTATCTTCATTAGGATTATATCTCATTAAAATATTATAACCACTTTCTACTAATAATTTTTGCTCATCTATACTATTTTGTAGTCCTCCCATTATACCATGTTCAATACAAGGACTATATGCAATTATAACACTAGGTCCATCGTGTGCTTCTGCTTCCATAAACGCTTTAATAGTTTGATTTTCATTAGCCCCCGCACTAACGGATGCAACATAAACATTAGGAATATTCATAGCTATATTAAATAAATCTTTCTTAGGTTTTAACTTACCCTTACTAGAAAACTCTGCTACTGCCCCAATTCTAGTAGACTTTGAAGTTTGACCACCAGTATTAGAATAAACCTCTGTATCAAGAACTAACACTCTTACTCTTTCATTACTTCTTAAAACATGGTCAAGTCCTCCATATCCAATATCATAAGCCCAACCATCTCCTCCAACTATCCAAACACTTGTAGATGGAATATAAGAAAGTAAACTTCTTAACTCTTTTGGAATATCTCTAACTTCTAACTCTTTCTTAACTTCATTAGTAATCTCTTTATCATTTATATTATCTATATATTTTTTAAAAATCTTCTTAACTTCTGGTTCTACTAAATCTTTATTCTTATACATTATATCCTTAATTTTTTCTCTCATAGTTTTATAAGCAGTATGAAGTCCTAAACCAAACTCAGCATTATCTTCAAAAAGTGAATTTATCCAAGGAACTTTATAAGGAGTACAAGGAAGACTTGCTCCATATATAGAAGAACAACCTGTAGCATTAGCTATTACAATATTATCTTTAAACAAACTTGTTAAAACTCTTAAATAAACAGTTTCTCCACACCCAGCACAAGCTCCAGGAAATTCAAAACTAGGTTTTACAAAACCAAGATTTCTCAAAGTTACATTATCTATCTTTTCTTCCTCTTTATTTTGATTAAAATAATCACATATCTTATCTATCTTATCATCATACTCTCCCATAACTAAAGCTTTTTCCCCATTTTTTCCAGGACAGACTTTAGTACATAAACCACACCCAGTACAATTACTTGTATTAATACTTAAATAAAATCCATTATCTTCTTTAAAATTATCTTTTATAGTGTCACTTTTTTCTATAGGAGACGAATCAATCTCACTTTGAGTTAAACTTACAGGTCTAATTACAGCATGAGGACAAATAAAAGCGCATTTATTACAACTAATACAATTTTCTTTTATCCAGTTAGGTACTTTATCACTTACTTTCCTTTTATCACTAGAACTACTTCCGCCTTGATAAGTACCATCTTCATGAGTTAAAAAGTCACTTACCTTTAAAGTATCCCCATGTCTTTCTACTAAAACGTCTATAATATTATGTTTATTTTTCTTTTCTATTTCTTCTATAGTTAAAACACTCTTATCAAATTCTCTTAAATAATCTATAGCCTCATCTACTGCATTTATATTATTATTAACTATTTTCTCTCCCTTAGAAGCATAACTATTTCTTATACCATCTTTAAAATTAACAATATCTTCTCCACTTACACCTAACATATCTAAAATATAAATGGCCATTATATTATTAATCTTTTCTTTTAGATTATACTTTTCACTTAACTTATTTGCATTACTTACAAAAACTTTAATATGTTTATCTTTTATAATACTCTTTAACTTACTAAGCATAAATTCATTTAGTTCTTCGTCACTCTTACTAGAATTAATAAGCAAAATACCTTTATTCTTAATACCATCTAAAATATCATACTTTCTTAAATATGCGTCTTTACTTACTACTATCAAATTAGCTTCTTCTACATAATAAGGAGCATTAATAGGTTCATTTCCTATTCTTAGGTTACTAATAGTTACTCCCCCACTTTTCTTAGAGTCATATTGAAAATACCCTTGAACATAATTACCATCTTTTTTACCAATAACCTTTAAAATATTTTTAGAAGCACTTACCATACCATCAGAACCAAATCCCCACACTTTAATCTCTTTCCATTTACTATCTAAACTATATTTCTTTATCTCTAAATTAGTATTAGTAACGTCATCTATAATTCCTAAAGTAAAATGATCCTTTACTTTATGTTTATTCATATTATCAAAAACAGCCTTAATACACTCTGGAGTAGTATCTTTACTAGATAAGCCATATCTTCCACCTACTACTAATATGTCTTCTTCTTTTAATATATTGCAAACGTCTAAATAAAGTGGCTCAGCAACACTACCAGCTTCCTTAGTTCTATCAAGAACAGTAATTTTTTCAACACTCTTTGGAAGAACATTCAAAAAATATTTTTCACTAAAAGGTCTATATAAATAAACAGAAATAACTCCAACATGTTCCCCATTTTGATTTAAATCATCTACAACTAATTTAATAGTATCTGTAACACTACCCATAGCCACTATTATATTAGTAGCGCGTTTATCTCCATAATAAGTAAATGGTTTATATTCGCTTTCTGTAATTTCATTAATCTTTTCCATATAAGAATTAACTATATCAGGTAACTCTAAATAATACTTATTTCTTACTTCAGTATTTTGAAAGTACACCTCTTCTGTCTCACTTGTTCCACGAGTAATACTCTTTCCTACATTTAAAGCATTTCTTCTTATCATTTCTAAACTTTTTTTATCAAGTAAACTTCCTACTATAGAATCTTCTAAAATATTTATCTTATTAATTTCATGACTTGTTCTAAAACCATCAAAGAAATGTAAAAATGGAACACGACCCTTTATAGTACTTAAATGACTTATAATACTCATATAATATGCATCTTGTACATTAGAACTAGCTAAAATTGCAAATCCAGTAGATCTAACTGCATAAATATCTTGATGGTCTCCAAAAATAGATAAAGCATGAGTAGCAAGACTTCTTGAAGCCACATGAATAACACATGGAAGTAATTCTCCAGCTATCTTATACATTTCAGGTATCATTAAAAGTAAACCTTGACTAGCAGTAAAAGTTGTAGTTAACACTCCTGCTTGTAAAGACCCATGCATAAGTGCACTTGCACCAGCTTCACTTTGCATTTCTACGACACGCACTTTACTGTTAAACAAATTAAGACGTCCTTCTTCACTCCACTTATCTGTTAAAGTTGCCATAGGACTAGATGGTGTTATTGGATAAATTCCACATACCTCACTAAATAAATATGCTCCCATCGCACAAGCTTCATTCCCGTCCATTACTTTTAAATTTTTCATGACTTTATCACCCAATATTATTATACTAAAAAAAACAAAATTAAAAAAGAAGTATTTATAAATTAAATAACTTCTCTAATTCTTTATCTACTTTTTTATTATATTCTTCTAAACTATCAAATTTTTTTATCTTACATTTCTTAACACTCTTTAAATACTCTATTTCATCATTACCTTTAATTATAGTATATTTTTCTAAATGTTTAGGAATAAGCACAGGAAGTCCTACACTCATGGCTTCTAGTACAACCATACCTTGCCCTTCATATCTACTAGATAAATAAAACAAATCCATCTTCTTCATATACTTAAAAGGATTATTAGTTCCACCTAAAAATGTAACATAATCATTAAGCTTTAATTCATTTTTAAGGCTTATTAGCTTATCTTTTTCGCGTCCTTCACCTATAATATATAAATGAATATCACTCCTATGCTTAATAACTTCACTAATATTCTTAAGCATTAAATCTATTCCCTTTTGATAAACTAATCTTCCTACTGTAACTATATTAACTTTACTTTCATCTACTTTAAAATTACTTTCTTCTTTTAACTTATCTTCTATTTCTAAAGTATTAATATAATTAGGTATGACTAAGTATTCTTTATCACTATAATTATACATATTCCTAAAACTATCTAATGCTCCACTAGAAACACCTACATAACTATCAAAGTATTTATACTTATCCTTAAAAAAGAAATGTAAAACTCTATACTTCCACTCATACTTTAACTTAATAGGTATATCATTATGTATCCAAATAACTCTTTTTTTAGCCTTAACTTTTAATGCACTTATTGCTGTATGCATTTGATAACTATCAAAATCTATACTTACGTCATACTCTTTTTTAATATCAGGATCATATATCTTATAAACTAAAGAAAAGGGAATAAACTTAATTAACTTACTAGGTTTCTTTAACTTTATAATATTTATATTTTCACTATCAAAAAATCTTTTATTACCAAAAACATATAAATCTATAGAGTACTTTTCTTTTGGTAACCTACTAATCATATTAATAACAGATTTTTCTATTCCCCCCATACCTAAATCATTAATAAATATCGCTATATTCTTCATACTCTCTCCTAAAAAATCACAGATATAGGATAAGCCTTATTCTTTTCATCAAGTGGTAATATACTATCATAAAAACATAATAGTCCACCATTACCCACATTAATATCAGAATTTTCTAGTACTTTGAAATTCTTTAACATATCCTTAGTAGGATTAGCTGTTTTCTTTATTTCAAAAGGATAAATAACATTATCTAAACTAATAATTAAATCTATCTCTTTCTTATCTCTATCTCTATAATAATAAATATCATAATTTAAAGTTTCTTTATTATTTCTCTTATTTTTAATAAGTTCACTAATAACAAAACTTTCTAAATAATGCCCAGATACACTAGAGTTCATTAATGCTTCACTACTATTCCAATTACATAAATAAGCACATAATCCACTATCCATAAAAATTATCTTAGGACTCTTAGTTGCTCTTTTTAAAGGAGAACTAAAATAAGGTTGTAATAAATATATAATATCACACGCTTCTAAAATAGAAAGCCAAGCCTTTGCAGTTTTACTATCAATATCTGCATCTTCTCTTAATGAATCATAATTTAAAACTTCTCCATTTCTTGCTGCTACTGCTACTAAAAATTTTCTAAAGCGAAGTAAATCCCCCACTTGAGCTAAACTTCTAATATCTCTTTCTAAAAAAGTGGTTACATAGTCACTAAAAAATTGATTTCTATCTATCTTCTTATCATTTATATATTCAGGATATCCTCCTCTAAATATTTCTTCAAATATATAAGAAGCACTATAATTATGTTTTAATTTAATATTCTCTGGATTAAAAATTTTAGAATTAAAACCATTTTTTTCAGCAAAACTTAAAGTAGACATTTCAATAATAGAAACTCTTCCAGCTAAACTATCACTCACATCTTTCATAAGTTCTAGTTTTTGTGACCCAGTAAGCCAATATTCACCCTTTTTAGAACTATTATCTACTTCCATTTTAATATAAGAGAAAAGATCAGGAGCATATTGTGCTTCATCTATTATAATAGGTGGTCTATAATTTTGTAAAAATAATTTTGGGTCACTTTGAGCAAGTAACCTTAAATTATGATCATCTAACGTAACATAATTTCTACCATTTTCTTTAATATATTTTACAAATGTAGATTTACCCACTTGCCTAGCGCCTGTAATAAGAACAACTCTTCTAGTATTAGATAAATTTTTAAATCTACTTTCAATCTCCCTTTTAATCATTTTATTCACCCTTTTCTTAACTTAATTATACTCTTTTCTTCATAAAAAATCAATGGCAAAAATGGAATCGATTCCATTTTTGCCAAACTTTCTTTTTTTTAAAACTCATTTCCTAATAAGAAATCAATTAAATTAAGATGGATAATACCATCTCTAGATAAATCTATTTTATCTAAAGATATTACATACTTAGGATAATTATCTGAAATATTCTTATATGCTCCAAACTCTCTTTCTATAGTTGCTTCACTTCCTGCCATTTCGTAAGAAACTTGTACATACTTTGTATTACCATCTTTTTTTGCTATAAAGTCTATTTCCCCAGTTTTAGTTTTACCAACATAAACTTCATAATCACGACTAATTAGCTCATTATAAACAATATTTTCTAAAACAATATATTTTGGAAATTCAGGATTATTATTTTTTATTTGCGCTATTCCAATATCAGTAGAATAAAACTTATTCAAAGTTTTTAATACGTCTTTCCCCCTGACGTCATATCTATAAACTCTTTTTAATATTAATGCCTTACATAAAGCATTAACATACTCATAAATAGTTTCATAGGATACTTTTTTATAATGATTATTTAAATAATTAATAACATTATCACTTGAAAACTCTCTACCACATGTCTCTATTAAATATTGAAGTATCATATCAAAAAGTGTTGTATCTTTTAATTTAAGTCTTTTAACCACATCTCTTAAAATAATAGAATCATATACACTATGTAAATAATTTTTAATATTAACTTCTTCAGTAAATTCGCATCTATTAGGTAGTCCTCCCCATTTAGCATAATCCCAAAAAGTACTCACGTCTTTTCCATCTTTATTAGTTAACATAGTATATTCTTTATATGTTAATGGACAAATATTAAAATGCACATACCTTCCTGATAAATCTGGAGATAACTCTTCTGGTAAAAGTTCACTATTAGACCCAGTCATAAATATACTTAAATTAGGTACGCTAGCTCTTAAAGAATTAATAACTTTTTCAAAATTATCAACATTTTGAACTTCATCTAAAAACAAATAATAAATATCTTTATCTACAATTCTTTCCTTTACATATTCATTTAACTTCTTATAATCTTTTAATTCCTCATATTCAATAAATTCAAAATTTATAAAAATAATATGGTCCTTTTTTACTTTTCTTTTCTTTATAAGCTCGTCCATTATTTGTTCTAAAATAACAGATTTACCGCATCTTCTTATTCCAACTAATACTTTTATTAAATTTGAATCATAAAATCCCCTAATTTTTGATAAGTAGGTTTCTCTAATAAGCATAATTACACCTCCATATTAATTATACATGAGTCTTTATCATTTGTAAAGTTATTTCGCAAAAATGTAATAACTTTCATATTTAAAAAATTATTACGCCTGACCGTAATAATTTTTCTAATTACTATCAATAAAATCTTCTATTAACTTAACCATATTTTCAGTATTGCTCTTATACTTCTTAGGTTTAAAAATCTCTGCATCTTTTAAAGCATTAGGAAAATCTTTTAAATTAATAAGTGGTATAATATATCCCATATTACTAAACTCTTTAATAATTTGAAGTTGATGGTCATTAGTAGCTTCTTTATATTTCTTTAATCTAGGAACCGCGATTACTGTTTTCTTTTTATTAATCGCATCAATTATAGATCCTACTCCACCATGAGTAATAACTAAAGAAGACATACGTATTAACTTATTAAACTCTTCTGGTAAGTAGAACTTCTCTACTTTCATTAACTTAGAAGTAAAATTAGAGTTTCCACTTTGTACTACTACCTCATCTTTAATATTACCTTTCTTTATTTGCTTTTCAACTTCCTTAAGTAACCTATCAAAATTAACATCTTGTGTTCCTACAGTAACAAAAATCAATATATCCACCCCCCATAAGTAGCTTTATCATAAACTTTTAACATACCTTTCCACTGAACTATAAACAAATCCGCAAACTTATAAACTATCTTTCCAGTCACACTAGGAGTCTCACTATTAGCAAAACTCTCTATAAAAATAATCTTTTTTCTAAATAAATGCCCGATTACACACATAGGTCCAGCTGTATGAGCTCCAGTTGATAAAATAAAGTCAGGTCTAAACTTACAAAATAAATAAAAACTCTTTATTGTATTATAAAATAACTTAAATGGATAACTTAAAATATGTTTTCTAGTTCCATAAACTAAATACTTAGTAAACTTCCTCCCATACTCATCTTTTAACCATTTATTAGTAAAAGTATTTTCAGTAACTAACATAAAAGGATACTTATTAAACATACTCTTAAGCATTAACATTTCGTTTAAATGTCCTCCTGTACTTGAAATAAACATAACCTTTTTTAAAGACCTATTAGATAACTCTTTAAATAACTTAAACCACTCTTTTTTTACAATATCTATTCTATACTCTTCTACTTTAAGTAAAGATTTCTTACTGTATTCACTCATTTTAAAATTAGACTTAAGTAAACTAATAACCTCAGTGCAAAATACTTCTTTATCCCTGTTTTCTACTAATATACCAGTTCCACCCTTAAGTAAATCTCTAGCTCCACTAGAAGTATCAAAACTAACTACTGGTAGTCCTACGTTCATTGCTTCCAAAATAGATATACCAAAAGATTCACTAATACTGGTACTAACAAAAACATTACTATTTAACATTTCTTCTTCTATTTCTAAAGCATTTTTATACCCAGTTAAAATAACATTATCTTCAAGTTTCAATTCCTTAATTCTTCTTTTAATTTTAGTTTTCTCTTTCCCATCTCCTATTAAAGTAAGTTTTACTTCTGGTATTTCCTTAGTTATCATACTTACTATATCTATTAAACTTAAAAAATCTTTTTCTTTACTAAGCTTACCTACACTGATAAGCTTGTTACTTACTTTTTCTCTTCCTAAAGGACTTTTATCTATAAAATTAGGTATACATATAGCTTTAATACCTATTTCTTTCTTATACTTCAAAGTTATTTCTTGATTAGGTAAAACTAACTTATCATAGTTTTTAGTATACTTAATAATTCTTTTAAAATAATCACTTTCTGGTTCATTATGTTCAGTATATATTTTAACAGTATTCTTCCTCTTTAATAACTTATTAACCATCTTAGTATCATATAAATCACTTGTTAAAATATAATCGCTTGATAAAGTTTTAATAAATTTTCTAGTCTTAACTTTTCTTAAAACATTTAACTTAACTAACTTAAAAACCTCACCTAAACACTTAAAAATATTCTTTCTCTTAAAATATCTCTTAATATTATCCATATTTACATAATCTTCTATTAGATAATTAATACTAACATTAGAATTAATAAGATATAAAGGACTTTCACTTACCTTAAAAACTGATACTAAATCTACTAAATATTCTTCACTTAAAAAATTAGCTAAACCAGTAATATACTTTGTAGTTCCTCCTATACCTAAATGTGGAATAAGGATTGTAATTTTTTTCATTTTTCTCTCCCTGTTACTACATATTATAGCACACATAAGCCAAAAAGAAAATAAAAAGTAGGTTTCCCTACTAATTATAAATTAACATTATGATATACATTACTTACATCGTCTACTTCATCTAGTAAATTAAGAATTTTCTTAAATGCTTCTAAATCTTCCCCAGTTAAAGTTACCATATCTTTAGCATACTTACCAATCTCATCTAAAGTAAACTCTACACCAGGAAACGCACTTTCTAAAGCATTCTTCATTTTAGTATAATCACCTGGCTCAGCATAAACAAGTATAGTATCATCTTCTACTTCTATGTCATTTACATTAACGTCTGCACTAAATAAAGCTTCCATAACCTCATCTTCTGTATGTCCTTTAAGTCCTAAAACACATAAATTTTCATACATATAAGAAACAGACCCTTGTCCAGCAATCTTAGCAGCACTTTTATTAGCAACAGTCTTAATACTAGCAACAGTTCTATTAACATTATCAGTTAAACACTTAATAATCATATTACTTCCACCAGGTCCAAAAGCTTCATATTCACATACTGTATAATCTTCTCCTGCGCCTTTATTAACTTTATCAATACTTCTATTAATGACATCAGCTGGTACTTGCTCTTTCTTTGCTTTCTCAATTACTCTCTTTAAAGCAGGATTTCCTTCAGGATTAGTTCCTCCATTTTTTGCTACTTGATAAATTTCTTTAGCATAAATACTATAAAGTTTTGACTTAGCTGCAGCTGTCTT
This sequence comes from uncultured Bacilli bacterium, assembly GCA_947630515.1. Lineage (GTDB taxonomy): Bacteria > Bacillota_I > Bacilli_A > RF39 > UBA660 > MGBC139354. Next base: position 2,193 of record CANRHY010000009.1, on the reverse strand, counting down.
AGCCATAGATGCAGCCCTAACTTCATGTGCTCTTCCCATAATTTCACTCCTTTTCTAATCTAAACTCTTAAGTTCTTTTACTATTTTAATATATTTTTCTTGATTTTTAAAGCCATTTATTATATTTTTTTGTAAAAAATCTTCACTATCACTCTTAGCTTGAAGCAAAATATCATAATCTCTCTTAATATCAGCTATCTTAAAAGACATATCTCCACTTTGCTTAACCCCAAATAAATCTCCCTCTTTTCTCATTTTAAAATCCATCTCAGTAATATAAAACCCATCATTAGACTCTTCCATTACCTTAAGTCTCTTATTATTTTTGCTTCCTATTAATACACAAGTAGAATCTAAACTATTTCTTCCAATTCTTCCCCTTAGTTGGTGTAAAGTAGCAAGCCCAAATCTACCTGCATCAAAAATAACCATCATAGTAGTATTCTCTACGTCTACCCCTACTTCAATAACTGTAGTACTAACAAGTATCTTAATATTACCAGAATAAAAATCTTTCATAACACTTTCTTTTTCATCTTTATTCATTTTTCCATGAAGAGTACTAATACTCACCTTTTTATTAAAAGCAATATCTAACTTATCTTTTATTTCACTCACTGTAGTAAGCTCACTCTTATCACTTTCTTCAATTAAAGGCACTACCACATAAATTTGTCTACCCTTTTTAATCTCTTCAAGCATTAAATATAAAACATCTTTTATCTCACTTTCACTTTTAATAATTGTCTTAATTTCTTTTCTCCCCTTAGGCTTAGTTTTAATTAAACTCATATCCATATCCCCATATATAGTAAGAGCATAAGTCCTAGGTATAGGAGTAGCTGACATATATAAAATATCAGGAATATTACCTTTATTTCTTAAACTATGTCTTTGAGATACACCAAATCTATGTTGCTCATCTGTAATAACAAGTCCTAAATTCTTAAAACTTACGTTATCACTTATAATCGCGTGAGTCCCTATTAATAAATCTATCTCTCCATTTTTTAACTTCTCATATATTTCTTCCTTTTCTTTTTTCTTAGTACTTCCAAGAAGTAGCCCTATTCTAATATCAGTATCTATTAATAAATTAGAAATACTTTCATAATGTTGTCTAGCTAGTATCTCTGTAGGCGCCATTAAAGCAGTTTGATAATGTGCTAAAAAACACTCATAAGCCGCAACTACTGAAACTATTGTCTTTCCACTTCCCACGTCTCCACATATTAGTCTATTCATTCTTACTGTACTTGTTAAATCTTTATGAATTTCTTCTATTGCCTTAATTTGGTCTTTAGTAAGTTCAAAAGGTAAACTAGATAAAAACTCTTGAACTTTCCTTATATCAACCACCTTAGGTTCCTTCCCCACTTCTTTAGTCTTAACATACTTTAAATAATTAATCTTAAACATAAACAAAAATAACTCTTCATAAATAAGCTTAAGTTTTGCTTTCTTAATCTCACTTACACTCTTAGGAAAATGTATATATCTTAAAGCAGTACTTTTATCTATAAATTTATACTTTAAATTTAACTCCTCTGGTATATAATCTATTACTTCATTACTTACATTAAATGCACTTTCTACATATTTAGATATTTGTTTATTAGTAATACCTTCTCTTAAATGATATCTGCTTTCTATAAAACCATCTTTTATATCATTTAAAATTATATTACTAGCAACTATTGTATTCTTTTTCTCTTCATACTTACCCATAATAGTAATTAACTTACCAATAACTAAATTATTTTTCATAAAAGCACGATTATAAATAACAACATTTAACATTCTAGAAGAAGAAGTAACTCTAAAAGAAGTACTATTTAAATTAGCCCTAAATCTTCTAACAATTGGCGTGCTACATATTACACCCTTTATAATAACTTGTTCACCATCACTAACATTATTAATATCACTTATATTATAAGTAATATATCTATAAGGATAAAAAGATAATAAATCATTAATATTATATATATCTAAAGAATTTAATAAACTAATAGTTTTTTCACCAATACCTTTAATACTTTTAAGTTCCATAATACATTCTTTCCTTTTCTATTTAATTATAACAAATTTTTTAAAAATTTTGAAAAAAATTGTTGACAAATTAACCCTTTTCGCTTAATATATAGACTTACCAATTCACTTTTAGGCGAATTGGTGCTAGTATCACACTAG